>JAFDCR010000273.1 GCA_019312685.1 Deltaproteobacteria bacterium
CCGCAGGTTTGTGATTGTCATTATGCATTTTCTGAGTGGGACTGTACTGCTCACCCGAAAGATGCGCTTTAATTTTACCGATACCGGAATTGCCGGTGCGTTTGTCAGGCAGGAGAAATACGCAGGTAACGAATAAAGCACCTCCTAACACGATACAAAGCAATCCGCCGCCGAGTTTCCGGTACGATAACCTATATTCCCTGGAAAGAACTATTTTGCCGTCTGCATCGCGTGTCGGTTCGAGAGCGCTTTTAGCTATTTTGGAATTAAGGGCTATGAGCAGACCAACAACAATCGCCGTGGCGCAAACCATGGCCAACCAGAGGCGCACCAGCCAGGCTGAAACGAAAAATTCCGGGGTTAGTCCTGAGGCATGGGAAAGGGAAGGCAGGAGGATTAAAGCTGCAATAAAGGCAATTACTCCGGAGAAAACATGATATCTAAGACAATTGTAATTAGAAAGTCCCATTATTATGATCCATATAGACGCTAAATATGTGCCTGTCCCGATGTCGATGAATGAGTATTCATTCAAGGCTATTTTCGTAATCTATGTTTTAAATCTTGTCAATTGATTTTATGAATTAATGTTCTAAATTGAATAAATTATTTTTTTACTTTTTACAGCCGCAGCCGGATGATTTTTTTGCCTCCTGTTTTTGCATGGTGCCTATCTCGGCACATTTGGGGCATTTCTTCGGTTTGCATCTTCCTTCCTTGGTCGCGCCGCACTTATCACACTTGAATACTGCCATTTTGCGTCTCCTTTAATTTTATTCATATGAAAGTCAACTGATCCTGCCCGTATCAGGAATAATTGCATTCTACTTTTTGAAGCATTTGAGATTATATAATGATTTTTCAATTATCACAGCGTTATTAATAGATCTTCTTAGGAGGAAAAAGGATATCAGATTGTTTCAACACGGTTTTGTGCTTATAGTGTTGAAACACTCTTGTAACTGTTTTAATTAAAAGAAAAAATATGGACAAACCGGAGAGAAAAATTTTCACTGTCAGGGGAATGACCTGCGCCTCCTGTTCAGCGCGGATAGAAAAGGTGCTGGCCGCACAGGACGGCATCCACGCCGTATCCGTCAACCTTGCCGCAGAAACCATGGAAGTGGTATGGGATGAGGAAACATTTTCCCTTGAAGAGATTGGTGCCTTGATAGCAGGGCTGGGTTTTGAACTCGTCATTCCCGGCAGCGAGGTAACCCTGAACCTGGCAATCAAAGGGATGACCTGTGCCTCCTGTTCGGCAAGAATAGAGAAGGTTGTTGGCGGGCTTGATGGCGTCCGTTCCATGCAGGTCAATCTGGCTGCCGAGACCGGGAAAGCAGTATTTAATCCGGAAAGAATAAATAAGCGCAAAATTGTCGAAACCATTGCCGGCCTGGGTTTTGAAGCCGAAGCTCTGGCAGGAGGGGAGGAGAATCTTTTAGCGAGGCAGCAGCGGGAAACAAGGGAGAAACTGGCCCGGATGAAAAAGGAGCTGATTCCCGCCTTCTGTTTTGCCCTGGTACTTCTTATTCTGTCCATGGGGGAAATGCTCGGGATGCCTCTGCCGGAATTTCTTGATCCGCATTACTCTCCGCTTCATTTCGGTCTGGTGCAGTTTCTGCTCGTTTTGCCGGTCATGTGGTCCGGCCGCCGTTTTTACCTAAAAGGATTTCCTGCACTCTTCAGAAGATCACCTAATATGGATTCTCTCATTGCAGTAGGTACGGGTGCTGCCTTTATTTATTCAACCTGGAACCTGATCGAGATCTTCCTTGGTATTGATCCAATGGTGAAGGTCATGGATCTGTACTATGAATCTGCTGCGGTTCTCATTGCCTTGGTCTCATTGGGTAAGTATCTTGAGACCCGTTCCAAGGCGAAAACCTCCGATGCAATCAGCCAGCTTATGGAGCTTACCCCTGATAAGGCGATTCTAATCAGGAATGCAGGAACCGGAAACGAGGAACAGATTTCCATACCTGTTTTTGATATCGAGGCAGGTGATCTGATCCTGGTGAAACCCGGTGAAAGAATCCCGGTGGACGGCCTGGTGAAGAAGGGGCGGTCCAGTGTTGATGAATCCATGCTTACAGGCGAGAGTTTGCCGGTCAGCAAACAGGAGGGTGACAAGGTTATCGGCGGCACGCTCAACAAGAACGGCATGCTGCGGGTAATGGCGGAAAGGGTAGGCCAGGAAACCGTTCTGGCGCGTATTATAAAAATGGTCCGGGATGCACAGGGCTCCAAGGCACCCATAGCAAATCTGGCGGACCGGATAAGTCTTTACTTTGTGCCAACGGTCATGGTGATCGCGACATTATCAGGACTGGCCTGGTATTTTATCGGTTCCGCCCCATTCCCGTTCGCCCTGCGGATATTTATCGCCGTATTGGTTATTGCCTGTCCATGTGCCATGGGGCTGGCAACTCCTACATCCATTATGGTTGGTACCGGCCGGGGGGCCCAGCTCGGTGTTCTGATAAAAAGCGGTGAAGCACTTGAAATGACCCAAAACGTTAATGGACTTGTGTTTGATAAAACAGGGACGTTGACATACGGCAGGGCGCAGTTGACTGACTTTGGGCTTGTGCGGGAAACCGGCCTGACGGAAAATGATGTCTTAACGCTGGTTGCAGGGGCGGAAAGTGTCTCGGAACATCCCCTGGCTGAAGCGATTGTCAGGGAGGCAAAAGAGAGGCACCTGCGCCTGGAGGAACCCGAATCCTTTGAGGCGGTTCCGGGC
>JAFDCR010000274.1 GCA_019312685.1 Deltaproteobacteria bacterium
AGGTTTATCATAAGGATCCTGCCCAGAGTATTCAACCGGCGTGTTCGTATATCAACCCTGTTGACATTGATGGCATATAACGACTTCGCTTACAGTTTATAGTGAGAATTGCTAAATGTCGATTTGTATGATTTGCCTTAAAGTAAATGATGAAAGCCGGGGGCACCTTAAAGAAAAAGTTTGTGGGATAAATTCAACTAAATTCATTTATTCACCTGACATATAAAAAGGCCCCCAAGTCAGCGGAATGAGTCTTTTAAATTTGCTCTGTCAGTTATAATCCGACGAGGTGGAAACGAAACAACATATTCAGGTGGTCCCCAAACAGTCCCCGGGAAAAATAATATTTCAGCTAACAATTTGAAATTATAGGAAAAATTATTTATCGGGTGAGGAGTTCGACTCCCGCCGCCTCCACCAGCCTTCGCCAAGGCTCCGGCTGGCAAGCCAGTTGGAGCCCTGTTTATTTACGAAAGCTGCCCGCCGTAGCCTTGGCGAAGGAGGGCCACAAATCTTGCCCATAATCAGATTCGTAATTAGACATCTGCCGTATTATTGGCAAATTCTAGCCAATTAGCAGAAAAATATTTCAACCCTGAGGAGATCGTATGAAATACGTCTACCTTCTCCAAAGCTTGTCAAATCCCACCCAACGATATACCGGAATAACTTCTGCAATCGAAAAACGACTTTCAGCCCATAACTCTGGACAATCACCTCACACTGCAAAATTTCGTCCCTGGGAACAGGTTTGCAATTTGGCCTTTACGGATGAATCCAAAGCGGCTGCATTTTTGAAAAATACTTGAAGTCCGGATCCGGACGTGCTTTTGCTGAAAAGCGTCTGTGGCCCTGATCGAACACTTGCCAGGTAAGCGATCAAGTAGAAACATTGATCCGGGCGATTGCCAATTTTATTTCATGAAAAATTTATATTGACGCGCGACACTAAAGCGTGACATAATAGTGTCGCGCAACTGTCGTGCTTTCCGACAGGCAAGTTCATTGTTAAGTCAGAGCCTTCTGCAAAATGAGGCTCATCATAAAGGAATAAAGTTTATGTCGCGCCTAGTACCTGCTGAAGAACTGGAGTTGATCGAAAGGGTGATTGCAGAACACCCGGAGGGTATCGGGATCTCGGCGCTTGCGAAAGCCCTGGCTGATTATCTGCCCGGTCTGCAGCGTCGAACCCTGCAGCGTCGCTTGAAGAGGCTCCAGGAGGAAGGGCGGATCATCACCGAGGGTGAAAGTATTGCCCTGGTTTACAAGCGTGCTTCTCTGACTATTAATCTAAAAGCCAAAATTAAGGCAACAACAGAGACCTCCGACTTTGAGGTCGAATGGTATATCCCGGTCTCAAAAGAGGGGTCCATTATCCGCGACCTAGTCCGCCGGCCGCTGACGGAACGCAAGCCGGTGGGTTATCAGCGCTCCTTCCTGGAAGAGTATGAGCCGGGAGTCACTTTCTATCTTTCCAAGTCATTGCGGGAGCAATTATATGAAATCGGCCGCACCCCTGCGGTCGAACATCCTGCAGGCACGTATGCCCGGGAAATTCTGAACCGGCTGCTGATTGATCTTTCGTGGGCTTCTTCCCGGCTGGAAGGAAATACGTATAACCGGCTTGACACGCAGAATCTGATCGAGTTCGGCCAAGCGGCTGAAGGGAAGGATATCCTGGAAACCCAGATGATCCTGAATCACAAGGCGGCCATCGAAATGCTCATCGAAGCGGCGGACCAGGTGGGTTTCAATTCCTTCACCTTTCTTAACCTGCATGCCCTGCTGGCGGAAAACCTGCTGGCGGATGAGAAGGCCTGCGGCCGGCTGCGTCACAGGCCGGTCGATATCAGCGGCTCGGTTTTTCATCCACTTGCCCTGCCCCAGGTCCTGGAAGAATGTTTTCATCTATTGCTGGCAAAGGCAGCAGCCATTCCCGATCCTTTTGAACAGTCCTTTTTCGTCATGGTACAGCTGCCCTATCTCCAGCCGTTCGAAGATGTCAACAAGCGTGTTTCACGCCTGGGGGCCAATATTCCCCTTATCCGGCACAACCTGTGCCCGCTGTCTTTCGTCGATGTTCCTGAACAGGCCTATGTGGATGGCACTCTGGGGGTGTACGAATATAATCAGATCGACCTGTTGCGTGATGTTTTTACCTGGGCCTATGAGCGTTCATGCCAGAGATATCTGGCGATCACCCAGAATGTGGCCGAGCCTGATCCGCTGCGTATTCGTTACCGGGAAGCCCTGACCCGGGCGGTTCAGGCAATTGTCCAGGGCCGGAAGTCAGTTTCTGAAAGAAATATTACCCAGCTGGCAGATGAACTGGTTCCGGAAATTGACCGGGAAGCCTTTGGAAAAATGGTAATGGAAGCCCTGCAGAACCTGCACGAGGGAAGCGTGGCCAGATACAGACTGAAATTGTCAGAATTTCAGGCATGGAAAAAATCCCAGGAGATGGGGGAAAAATAAGAGCGGATCTAATTTTAGGCTCGGAGCAGGCCGGATGAAACAGAAACTTTAGAGAAAATACAAAATTATATTAACGGCAGGCGAGAAGGTAGAGGGACTTCAATAAGAGAATAAAAGCAAATAGTTATATAATGTTTCCTTTCAAGGTGCTATTGGGTATAGTGGGTAGGGACCTGAATTTTGTGAAAAAAGAAAACTATTCCATGGTTCATTGGGTAAAATATGGTTGACAGCAGAGAGGCGCCGCAGAAAGATATTAAGTCCGCAACCAGGATTTCTGTAATCATCCCGGTCTATAACGAGGCGGGAAATCTGGAGCGCTTGACCAATGAACTAGCGGAGGTTCTGGGCTCCCTTGAGGTTGACTGGGAGGTCGTTTTTGTCGACGACGGCTCCTCGGATAACACCTGGTCCATTATCAAATCGCTGCATGACAAAGACAGCAGGATCAGGGGGCTTCGCCTGTCAAGAAACTTCGGGCATCAGTATGCCCTGCTGGCCGGGCTGGCTAATGGCACCGGCGACGCTCTCATAACCATGGACGGCGATCTGCAGCATCCGGCTGCCTTGATCCCGGAACTGGTCAATGAGTGGCGGCACGGCAATATGATCGTCCACACGAGGAGAATTGATCCTCCTTCAGTGCCATTTTTCAAGAAGCTCTCCTCAAGGCTTTATTACAGGATTTTCTCATACCTGAGCGGGGTAAAAATAGAGAGCGGCATAGCTGATTTCAGGCTCCTGGACCGCAAGGTTGCAAGGGATATTCTCGAGTTCAGCGAAGAGGGTCTTTTTTTTCGCGGTATAGCTCAGTGGGTGGGATACAGGTCGGCGACAGTCCCTTTCACCAGCAATGAACGGTTCAGCGGTAGAAGCAAGTATTCCCTGAAAAAAATGCTGAAGCTCGCCTGGAACGGGATCACCTCCTTTTCCATCGTGCCCCTGCGGCTGGGAATATTTCTAGGTTTTATTACCAGCCTAATTGCCTTTGCCGAGATAATCTATGCCGTCATTATCAAGATATTTACCGATTCAGCGGTGCCCGGCTGGGCCTCTGCCGTTTCAATCCTCTCGTTTCTCTTCGGGGTGCTGTTTATACTTCTGGGCATTGTTGGAGAGTACATCGGCAGAATTCTTGTGGAGGTCAGGCAAAGACCCAGGTACCTGATTGCCGAACAGGCAGGGTTGCAAAACTTTATTCGGGACAAACACTCTGCAGCGGAAAAACCCTGAAAGCTAAATCAAATGCTCCAACCGAAAAAACCAGCTGATTATTCAGCCGGACTCAAACAGTTCAGCAAATTTCTCGTTGTCGGTTTCTCAAATTTTCTCATCAGCTTTGCGGTTTTTTATCTCCTGTACAACCACTGGAAACTTTCCGGCATATTCTACGGGCTCTTCGGTCAGGTGGGAAAGGATATTGAAAAATTTATCCGGGAATTCGGCGCTGCCTCGCTTGATGCGACCCTGGCAAATATTGTCGGCTACAGTGCAGGCATTATAAATAGCTTTATCTGGAACAAATTATGGACATTTCAGGTAAGACATCAAATCAGCGCCCAGTTCGGGCGGTTTCTTACCCTTAACCTCTTCTGTCTGGTCGCAAGTTCGGCCTCACTTTTTCTTTTTACGGACTTTCTGGGCTGGGCTTACCTGCCTGTCTGGTTTGTTACCATGGGCATCGTCACCCTGGTGAATTTTTTCCTCAGTAAAATCTGGGTGTTTGCCGAGGCAGAAAAACAGGAGGAATCTCTGTCACGGCAGAATCTGCCCTGATTGCAGGGCCTGGAATGTGCCATCTGGAGCGGTCCACTCAACCAGCAGGCCGGCTTCACCGCCCCATTCAAAATAATCCACTGCAATCGTGTGTCGGCCTGGAAGCAACCGGAAAGGCGCGCTGCTGATTTTTTGTCCATAGGCGTGGACGCCCTCGTAATCTATTATAGGCTTGCCGTCAACATACAGGCGGCATCCGTCATCCGCCTGCATTCTGAAGGTGATCTGTTCCTTGCCGGCAGCCTCCCAGCTTCCGATAAAGAAGAGGCGCAGGTTGTCATGGCTTCCCAGGTCAAGTCCTTCAGCACTGTTCAACCTTCCAACCGTAAGTGGGATGTGCATCTGTTGTGTTTTTATTTCAATATCGGGCGTTTTACCCCATAAAGGAGTAAGAGAGAGCACCTCTTCTGTACTCAGGTATACCAGCAAACGGATATCTTCTTGGGGTGGTTCAAGTTTCAGTGGGTCCGTAACAGTATTTTTCGCATTCTTAGCCGCCTTTTGTGCCAGAACAAGGGAGCCTTCCTGCTTTTTAAGGAAAAAGTCACCCCCTTCAACCAGCCGTTTGATTATGGCATAGTTACTCTTACTGATAGCGTTTATATCGAGAAAGATCATCTCAATGTTTTCCGGCGAAGGAAGATTTTCACCATTTATACCCCAGTATTGAGCCCTGTATGGGTTTGGAAACATGTATACTTTGTTTCTGTGCGCCAGATTGGGTAAAATATTGTGGGATACCGATATCGGGACCTGTGGGTTATCAGGTAATAACGCGGAAAATCTCCTAAAGCGCTCTTTCACGCCTGAGGTCTCATAAAAACTGTAGAGTCTTGTTATCCTTGGGTAAATTTTATATAGAGGGAAAAGGCTCCATTGAAAATTAGCCCAAAGAGACACGGCAAAAATTCCGACTGCTATTAAACGGCAGATTAAAACTTTATCTGTTTTCTGCCGCAGCCAGGTGTATCCTAAGGCGGACGCGGCAAAAAGTATGGGCAGAGTTTGGTTGTTATAGTGGTACTCTATGGAGATGAGATAGTCATTGCCGCTTAAGACATTGACCATGAAACTGGGAAGAGCTGCCGCAGCCAATAACGGATTGAGCAGGAAAAGAAAAAGCAGCGGGAAGGCAAGTTTCCAGGCATATATACCTACCCTGGCCTGGGTAATGATTTTCCAGTAGAACCCCGGGTCAAACTTATGCTGCCAGAACTGGCTGAACCAGTAGCCGCCCTGGAAACGGAAAAAGCCCTCATTGTTAAAGAACGGCAGAAAGACTTTCATGCAGAGAAAAAACCAGAGCAGGCTCAGCATGACGGTCATGATGCCAACCTTTTTGTTTTTCCAAAAAGCCCAGCACCCTATCATAAAGGTTGTCAGGGCCACGTCCTCTTTGCATAATAACGCGGTCACGATGGCAAACCAATAGCCTTTCCATTTGCCGGCATCGGCTCTTTCCACGGCCCAGAGGAGAAAAGGTGCGGCCAGGACCTCCGGGTGATAATTTTCCAGATTCATATTCTGCAGGGCAGGTGACAGTAGCCAGGCAAAGCAAAACAGCAGCGCAGCTAGATTTCCTCCACCACGACGCAGAATTATTGCCGCCAGGGGCAAAGTTCCTAAAGCAAGAGCGGTTGACTGGAGAACCAGCAGGGTTTCCACGCCGGGAAAAATCCGATAGAGGGGCGCATAGAGAATCATAACAAACCAGCAGTGATCGCCCCAGATAGGCAGACCTCGGACCGTGTTAAAAAGGCCGTTGCCGGTGGAGAGTTTCCATATGGCCTGGGCGTGAATGCCGATATCGTAAGCCGACATGCTGAAATTATGGAAAGACAGGATTGAAAATGCCGAGAAAATTAAAATATAAAGCGCAGCGGCAAGAAGAAGCGGGATTAGAACAGTCAAGGATGAGAAAAGTGTGCTGCCGGGGAACGGTTTTGTATCAGTTTTTTTCAAGCGGCACCTGCCATGTCTAATGGAGATTATGGTTTTATCTTATCTGCAGCCTGTTTTCCATACACACTACTTTTGTCAATGGCAAGAACCTTCCTGAATGATTCCTTTGAAAGGACGGAGTTTCCGGTCCTTTCCTGGCAGATCCCAATGTGAAAATACGCCTCAGCAAGCAGTTTACTGTCCGGATAACGCTCAATAAGCTTCTGGTAATACTTAATCGTCCTGGTACAGTCATTTTCCTTGTAATAACAGAGGGCCAATGCGGCCAGGGCCTGGGGCGCACCTTCAAAGTCTGGAAAACGCTCGCTTATCTGCAGCAGGATGGGCCTGGCCTCAGCCAGCCGGTCCTGGTTGAAATAGGAAATTGCGCGTCCCATGTACTGGTGCAGGTTGGTCCTGTTAATACTTGTTTTTTCGCCACTGGGAGAGATGCCGCGCTCAAGCAGTCGATCCTGGGCGTATCCGGCCCAGTTGGATTGAGGATATTTTTCAATCAGCAGCCGCATCCTGCTGATCCCCTCCTCTGTTTTCCCACTGCGCAGCAGGACCAGTCCTATATGATAATGTGACTCCGCCACCCTGGCTGCCTGAGGATAATTTTTGATATATTCCTCAAAAGCAAGTATGGCCTCCGGATCCCTTTTTTCGAGATAATAGGTAATGGCGATATAATACATCGACTCCCGGGCAAGCTTTGCCAGAGGATAATGCTGGATAAAGCGATGGAACCCTTTCCTTGCCTGCCGGTACTGTTTGGCATCCTTGAGCTGGATGCTGAGCCTGTAGGCCCGGTAAGGTTCATTGATATATGTGTTGTATGAACCAGCGGCAACTGCAGCGGCAGCTGCGGTGAGAAGCAAAACCAGGATTGTTTTTCGAACCCGGGAACTCGGATCGACCGGCAATTTTATTTCCGGAAGATCAAAAAGGCCGAACCGTTTAACCAGTAAAGCCCAGGCTGTTTCCCGGCCCTGGACAGGCAGCGGTATGTTTAAGAGAAGAACAAGGAGTCCGAATAAGGTCATCAGCTGGCCAAGCCGGTCCCAGGGGCCGGGGCCATAGGTCAGCCGCACCAGATTTTTTTCCGGATAAATAAGCATGAAAGAGGGTGAGGCCAGGTAAATCTTTTCTGCACCTTCCACTTGCCAGTTCGGATGGTAGGAGACTTTAACAAGATGCGGCTTGCCGAGACAATCCGTTTCCAGCAGGATTTCATCGTTTTTTATATCTTCCTGCACCCTGCAGTCTGAAGTGTCAATCGGCTTTCTCGGTATGGTGTCCAGCTCGTCGGTTGTCAGGGTGAAAGGCGTGCTGCCCGATTGGTCGTCATTTTCAAAAACCAGGTGGGTTTCCAGCAGTTCATCACGGACGAACCATTGGTGGGCCACCTGTTTCCAGGGTCCATCTCCGCTGTACAGGACCGGTTCGAACCGAAGCGGCTCAACGTAACGGTTTCGGTTTGAAGTCAGCTCCCATAGTTCATACTGGCCTATGGACTTCTTGAGTTTATATCCGGGTGCCTGCCGTATTGCCTTTTGGGCCTGCCTGCTTTTGACAATAATGTCCTTTACATTAAATAACTCCAGATATTTTTTGGCCCGGACATAATCCATTGTCGTGTAGTTGTACTGTGGAAACGGTTGTGAAGTCTTGTGTGAAACCAGGGATTGGATGTAAAAGACAAACGGAGCGGTTATGGAGGCCTGCATGTACAAGCCCTCAAGGGTGGCCCGGCCGGCAAATAAGGGTAATGATTCAAAGGCCCGGGATGAACCGAACATATTATGATCCTCGGAGTGTTCATAAATAACCCGCGGATCCTGAAAATCGCCGGCCAGTCCATCATTGATAGTTTTATAAACCGGCCAGAGAGCCTTGGCTTCAAACCCTTCGTAATTCCACTTGAACCAGCCGGCTACCGGCCCGAGACGTGCTCCTGTTCCATGAAAAACAGCCGCTGCAGCCACGATAAGCAATATCCAGTTCAGCCCCCACCGGTTTAAGAAGAGTTTTGCCGTCCAGCCCAGAAAGAGCGCCGCCATCAGGCAGATCATTAACTGGCCATAGGGAACATAACGGATATCGACCACGCCGATACGCGGTGCAGCGACAAAAAAGACAACGGCGGCAGCCAGGCCGAACCAGAGGTATGCCAGGCTGGGGAGAGCCTCACGGCCGCAGCTGTTATACCGCAGTCCACCAAGAATCAGCAGCAGGACCGACCCTGCAATGCCGGTTACGACAACGGGAAGCATGATTTCCGGCACGACTTCTTTTATTGAGTGGATGGTCCAGACAAGGTGATAGGACGTGGTGAATTTTGTAAAAACCAGCAGCGGCACCAGCCAGAAGGCAAGCAGGCAGAAACCCAAAGCATAGACCTTGAAGAGATAGAAGGCGCGGCGAAAAGCGCCATATGGCGTAAAAAGCAGAAACAGTGACATTGCCTCGGCGAACAAAAGGGTATAGCCGTGGCTGAACCCGACCAGGAAAACAAGGATTCCGTTACGGATTACCCCCTTATTCTCTTCAGCACCTTTGTATAAGCTGCCGATGAGTATAAGTGAAAGCGCCATGCTGAAACTGTAAGAGAATTCACCGGCCAGGGTGCTTAAGATATTGCCGCCCCACATGGAATTTGCCGGGTTGAAAAGAAAGGGAAGCATGAGAGCGGCGCCGATTCCCGGCCCGGGGAAGGGGCAGCGGAGAAGACGCAGCATGATATAAGCCGCTATCGGCAGCAGGGTCGTGCCCAGCAGCGTAACAAGTTTGAAGGTGGTCTGCAGGGGCATTACCAGATCAAGCATGGACATGATCAGAAACGGCAGTGGAAAGTAAAACTGCAGGATGGGGAAGCCGGCATAGTTGCCCATGGTCCAGCCGGTAATTTTGCCGTCCGGCAGCAGGGTATGGCGTAAATATTCTAGGGTGTAGTAATGGGAGGCGGTATCCCCGCCTGTTGTAATTGTTGCGCTGAACAGTGATGGAAGATCGAACCGCGAGAAAATAAAATACTCCACTGCTGCCAGGACAAATATATCGAGCAGATGGGGGATGTTTTCTATCTGTAAAAGCCAAAGCCTGGCTCTTCTGCTGGTAATGACAGCCGCGAGAATGATTGCTGCAAGGGCAAGAAGCAGAGCATAGAGCCAGGTTTTGAGGGCGTCGACATCAAAGGCAAGTTCAGGAATGATATCAGCAACCGGCACGGCAACCTCGGCAGTGGCAAGATTATGCAGTTTATTGGTTTCGTATTCCGCCACAAAGAAAACGCCATACGTATCTCCCTTGTTGCCGCTTGTATTTATCACCTTGAATTTTGTCCGGCCCCTGCCCTCCTGCAGGTTTACAGTCCGCGCCGGCGGCTCAAGGGCCAGGGCCTCAGGTGCATGTGCGGTAATGGTTACCCGGTCAAATTCCGGGTCTGCCGCCTTCAGAAAAACGGAGATTGTCCCTCTGTCCGGCTGGTCTTCCAGGGTTGCCTGGATCGTCAGCTTGTTTTCTGTTTGGACACCGCTATTAACCCGTGCCAGGGAAGCGCTTGAAGCTGCCACGCCGTTGGCATGTTGGTATGAAACCGTAACATAAAGGGGAAAGGAGCCGTGGAGGGGGCCGGGAAGTTCGAAGCGGGCAGAGGATTGAGCCGATTGTCCCGGGCCTATGCGGTCGGCAATATCAACACTCCGCTCGATATCCCGGAATTTCCCATGAACCGATACCTTATGGGCCGTTTCTGTTCCCCGGTTGGTTATTCTGAAATCAGTTTTAACCAAACCAGCACTGATACCTGTAGTTGTAGAAATTTCCAACGTTACCTGCCCGGCGAAAAGACTGGAGGTATGGCTCCCGAACAGGAGAAGCAAGGATTGAATTATGAACAGGATGAAAACTTTTTTCATTTGAAATAAGGTGCCCGTTTGATTTTTCTGCAATTACAAGGCAATATAACGTAACAATATTTAACAAAAAATAACATCCAGGAATTTTAGACTAATGCGGTTCTTTAGCGGGAACATTATATTCAAGCGGAGCAGGTGAAAAGATAATCAACACAGACAAAACTTTTTCTCCGGGTAACTGTTATGAAAATAATGGCCCATTCGTGAAAAAATTGAATGTGGCAATTAGAGAAGAAAACTCCGTACATAGTCGAGTCATATTTACACAGGAGTTTTTTTTATTAACCACAGACAGACACAGACAACTGCAGACATAAATAAAGCAATTATAAATTTTGAATTTTGAGTTTTAAATTAAGAACTGAAAATTTAAAATTAACTGTGCGTCTGTGGTTAAATTAATAAACAGGCATATTCATTCTGACATTTCAACTTAAATACGAATATAGCTAATAATAGACATTGTACTATGCGGTTTAAGCAGAAGCTCAAGCCAGCCATACTGATCAAACGGTACAAGAGATTTCTGGCGGACGTCGAGCTGCCGGACAAAAAGGTTATCACGGTGCACTGCCCCAATTCAGGCTCCATGCTGGGGTGCAGTGAGCCCGGCAGCCCGGTGATGATATCCAGTTCTGACAATCCGGGACGGAAATATCCCCATACCCTTGAGCTGGTTCAGACAGGATCATTCTGGGTGGGTGTAAATACAGCACGAACGAATAAACTCGTGCAGGAAGCCCTTGAAAAAGGGGTTGTTAAAGAACTTGGCGACCTGGATTCAATTACCCGGGAGATAAAAACTTCAGCCCATACACGATTGGATTTTCTTCTGGAACGGGAAGACAAAAGAATTTATATGGAAGTTAAAAACTGCTCTCTGGCGGAAAACCGGACGGCAATGTTTCCCGATGCAATAACCAAGAGAGGAGCAAAGCACCTAATGGAACTTGCTGCTTTAAAAAAACAGGGGCATGCGGCGGTCGTGTTTTTCTGTGTGCAGCGGCAGGATGCCGATCGTTTCATCCCGGCCCATCATATTGATCCGGTTTATTCTGAAACCCTTGCAGCTGTAGCATCAGAAGGAGTAATTATCCTTGCCTACCGGGCCGATGTCAATCCCGGTGGGATAACAATAACCAGAAAACTGCCGGTGCAGCTGACTCCATAAGGGATGTATCGAGGTTGTCCTTTTGTGCCTGCTTAGTTATTGTGAACAGCATGGATGCTAAATCAAATGAAATAAAACCTAAAGCCGTTGTGCTCTTGAGCGGCGGACTTGATTCGACAACCGTACTGGCCATAGCAAGAAGTGAGGGTTTTGCCTGCTACTGTTTAAGCTTTCAGTATGGCCAGCGGCAATCCGTTGAACTGGAAAGAGCAAAAGAGAACAGTGT
The DNA here is from genome assembly GCA_019312685.1 of Deltaproteobacteria bacterium. Lineage (GTDB taxonomy): Bacteria > Desulfobacterota > Desulfobulbia > Desulfobulbales > BM004 > BM004. Next base: position 11,510 of record JAFDCR010000274.1, read on the forward strand.
CAGGCTCGGCGCAGCTGATCACCTGGTTCTTGATATAGGGCTGGATGCAATCGGCGGCTCCGCCCTGACCACTGAAATGGAAATACCCAAGAAACGTTCTTTGAAGGCCATGGCGGCAGGTGTTCCCCGGACGTATGTGCCGGGAAGAAATACCATATTCCTTGCCTATGCAATGGCCTGGGCGGAAGTGCTTGGGGCGGATGATATTTTCATTGGCGTTAATGCCCTCGATTACAGCGGTTATCCCGACTGCAGGCCGGAATATTTAACCGCTTTTGAAGAGATGGCCAACCTCGCCACAAGGGCCGGAACAGAGGAAAAAAGGTCTCTGACAATCCATGCGCCTCTTCTGCAGATGACGAAAGGGGAAATTATCGCAAAAGGGATCTCCCTCGGCATAGATTATGCTACAACGCATAGCTGTTATGATCCGGGTGCGGGAGGTGAGCCGTGTGGTGAATGCGACTCCTGCCAATTGAGGCTCAAGGGTTTTGCTGAGGCAGGTATTAAAGATCCGCTGACATATAAAAACAGGGTGAAGTGATGGCTGCTCCAGCGACCGGACTGAATGTATCATTATTGGGGCAGCTGTTTATGGTGGGGCTTCCGGAATTAGTGCTGGATGATTCAACCAGGCACCTGATTGAAAAATTCAGGATAAACAATTTTATTTATTTTAAAAGAAACGTTGAATCCCCCGAACAACTGAAAAAACTCTCAGACGACCTTTGTAAGGCCTGTAGCCGGAGCAACCTCGGCCCGCCTTTAATTGCTATTGACCAAGAGGGCGGCTCCGTCAGCCGCCTGCCTCCTCCGTTCACCCAGTTCCCGGATGCCCGTGTTTTGGCGGAGAAAGATAATCCCGAAAAGTCTCTGAGCGATTATGCCCGTGTCTGTGCAAGCGAACTAAGGGAAATAGGGGTTAATTACAACCTGGCACCTGTCCTGGATGTCTGCGAGGCGGACCGTGAATATTTCATGGAAAGACGATCCCTGGGGGGCGACCCGGAAGTGGTCGGGCGGCTCGGCACTCTTGTTGCCGTGGAATTGCAGGCGCATGGCGTTGCCGCATGCGCCAAACATTTTCCAGGCCTGGGTGCTGCGGTTGCAGATCCCCATATCAGGCTCCCCTATGTTGCAAAAACTGAAGCTGAGCTTCGAGCCCAGGATATCCTGCCGTTCCAACAGGCGGTAGGGGCAGGGGTAGCTTCTGTCATGACCTCGCATACCGTCTACCACCACCTGGATCCTGAATACCCGGCGACCCTGTCAAAGAAAATTCTCACCGGCCTGTTACGGAATGACCTGGGATATGAGGGGGTGATCATAACCGATGACCTGGAAATGGGAGCTATTGAAAAGGAGGGTGACCTGGGAAGGGCGGCGTTGCAGGCTTTTACAGCCGGGGCTGACTTGCTGCTGATCTGCCACAGTCATGAAAAAGTTATTGATGCTGTGGAAAAAGTCGGCAGCGCTGTTTCTGAAAACCCGGAGCTGCATGAGAAAATGCTGGAAAGCGGTGGGCGGATAAATGCGATGCGGGAGATATTTGCAAAATAATGGCTAGCCGGACAGTTCGTTGTGGGTGATTCTGCCGCCGCAAACCGTCAGAAGGGCCTTGCCCTGCAGCTTTGAACCAATAAACGGAGAATTTTTGCTAAGGGAGAAAAAACTGTTTTCTTCCAGGGTAAAACGGTGCTTCGGATCAATAACCGCAATATCGGCATCAGACCCGATACTCAGTGAACCGCCCCTGAGCCCCAGTATTTTAGCTGGATTGATTGACAGCAACTCTATAAATCTCTTTTCATCTATATAACCCTTCCTCAACAGGGCCAATGCCAGGGGGACGGCTGTTTCAAGACCGATAATTCCGTTGGCGGCCCGGTCAAACTCAATATCTTTCTCCAAAATTGAATGAGGGGCATGGTCTGTGGCGATAACGTCAATGGTGCCGTCGCTCAATGCTTCAATCACAGCTTCAAGGTCTTTCTGGCTGCGTAAAGGAGGGTTCATTTTTGCATTTGTATTATAATTTTTTACAGCCTCTTCCGTCAGGGTGAAGTAATGGGGGGCCGTTTCCGCTGTTACAGGACAGCCCTTTTTCTTGGCACGCTGTATAAGGTAAAGAGACTCCCGGGTGCTGATATGAGCCAGATGAAGGGGGCAGCCCGTGTACTCGGCCAGGGCAAGGTCGCGATAGACCATTACTTCTTCAGCTATATGGGGGATGCCTTTCAGGCCCATACTTGTTGAAACAAATCCTTCATTCATGGTCCCGTTGCGGCTGAGACTGAAATCCTCGGAATGAGAAATAACCACCGAGTTATAACTTGAGGCATACTCTAAAGCCCGGCGCATCAGCTGACTGTTGGTAACCGGTTTACCGTCATCCGTAAAAGCGACAGCCCCGGCCTGTTTCATCTCACCGAACTCTGCGAGTTCTACTCCCTGTGAACCTTTGCTGATGGCTCCCACAGGATAGACTCTGGCTGAAGCGTTTTCCGCCTTTTCTAAAATAAACCTGGTGACGGACTGGCAGTCATTGACCGGGATCGTATTGGGCATACAGGCCACAGCGGTAAAGCCCCCTGCTGCTGCTGCCCTGGTGCCGGTAGCAATGGTTTCTTTGTACTCCTCACC
>JAFDCR010000275.1 GCA_019312685.1 Deltaproteobacteria bacterium
TTCGCTGCGGGAGCCTGATGTCTTAAGGGAACTGCGGCGTGAAACAGCGCAGGATGAAAATGCCAATATGCAGATATCCCCTGAACAGGGCCAGTTCATGGCCTTGCTGGTAAAGATGCTTGGCGCAAAGAGAACCTTGGATATAGGAGTGTACACCGGCTACAGTGCTCTTAGCATCGGTCTGGCACTTCCGGAAGACGGTAGGGTAATTGCCTGTGATGTCAGCCGTGAATGGACGGATATTGCAAAGCATTACTGGAAAAAGGCAGGAGTTGAAGACAAGATAGAGCTGTATCTTGCCCCAGCCCGGAAGACCCTGAAAGATCTAGTGGTGAAAATGGCGCACAGTTTTGATTTTGCCTTTATTGATGCTGATAAAAGCAGCTATGATGCGTATTATGAATATTGTCTGCAGCTTATCCGGCCGGGAGGCTTGATAGCCATTGATAATGTCCTGTGGGACGGTGCTGTTGCGGATGCTACAAAAGATGATGCCGACACTGAAGCCATAAGGGCTTTAAATCAAAAGATCCATAAAGACACCAGGGTTGAAATAAGCCTGGTGCCAATTGCCGATGGGCTTACCCTGGCCCGTAAAATCTGACTATTCTCCGGTCCGTGAATTTTAAGATCAATTGTAGTTTCAGTTATCATAAATGAACAGATTCCGCCTTAAACTGTATGAACTCTACGCCAGGTACCACCTGAAATTTACCTGCCCAAAATGTCCTCAGGAAAGAAGGCGTCAGCGGGATATTTATAATGAAGGAGAATGTTTCTGGCATACAAACTGGATGGCGGGGAAGTATAATATCAGAACCTACCAGACCTACAGGTTTTTCAAAAAGCTCGGTATAGAAAAAGATATTTTTCTAAAATAAAGAGAGCTGGCCTTTTGGCCGGGTCAAACTGACAAGTTTTTCCCATATTTTAACCATACCCAGGGTGTCGAGCCGGCAGTAAGCAAGCAGGTCGCGACGGATTGAATTCTTTTCTTCAGCAGACTCTATTTGGTAAAGATTTGCGTAGGCCAGCATGGCCATCTCGCCGTCAGCTATGTTAAGACCCTCATAACTCAGTTCAGGCACCAGGGCTGGCAGGACGTACTTTATCGAATGGCTGCCGGACATTTCTTTGACATAGTAATCTTTGTTCCTGAAGGGGATCATGAGGTCTATAATCCTGGTAATAATGGACTCGATCCCTTCCGTAAACTCGGGGAAGTCTGCGGCAATCTCCCGGAGCCTGGTCACTTCAAAATTCTGATTATAAACAAGTATGGTCCTGCAGGTCCCGGTATCCTCCAACAGCTTCTCAATGAAAACCGGTCGGGGATCAATGCCGGGTTCACCGAGAAACTCACAGTGAGTGATATTGCCATTTTCAGAGATATGCAGTGAATATTGGAATGGTATCTGCTGGTAGGGTCTCTGACAGTCAAAAGAGGGTACAGGTTCCATAAAGGTTTCAAAATCCAGGAATCCCACAGGATCTGAGATATGAGTGAGGAATTCCCTGATTTTGCGTTTATTTATAAACTCTCTGCCGGTCAATTCCGCCTCGACCTGGATTTGCATGGAGTCTGAAAGGGAAAAATCAGCAGGTATATCCTGCAGCTTCAGAATTCCACTGTAATAAAGGGAGAATTTCCGGTTGGTCCGCAGTTTGGCAATATCGAAGATGGAATGTTCCGGGATATGCTGCCAGCAGTATTGTTTGAAATCACATTCGTATGGATCGTTACAGTATTGCCCGATGTCAATGACCGGCTCACTTCCCTCAAGACTCCGGCGCATCTCAGCCAGCTGGTGAGGAATATTATGCTGCCTGCCCTCTGTCTGTCCGGTTACATCGTCCACAGTAAACAGTGCCTGCAGGTCAAGCTCGCCTATCCTGATATACCGCTTGTTAAGGTGTACCAGGAATACTTTGGCAACATCTAAACCTGAACCCTTAACCACATAATACTGGATGGCGGTATCATTGATGAAAATATCCTTGGTATCAGTGGAGGACTTGACCTCGTACATATCCCAGCCATTTTCTCCCTTTGTCAGGATATCAACCATGGCAAGCACGTTATCATGGCGGAATGTGGCTTCGTAGATGGTCTCAGTCCCTGATGAAATAAGTTCCCGTGTTTTTTGGATATTTTCTGATAAACCGCTTTCGTATTCCAGGCCGACACCATTCGGGAACAGTTTTTGTGCCAGGATGCCGACTTTGCTGCCGGCATCAAAGCGGGCCTGTAAGGCTGCATCGGGTTTCTCCTGCAGTTCACGTCTGTTCTTTAAAAGCCATAAGGACTTATGGCACTGGAGACCGCGGGTGAACTGAGATTTTGAGAGGAAGAAAGATTTTGGACTATGCATCCTATTATTATCTTTAAAATAGCTGATGAAAGCAATGGGGAACTGCCTTAAATTTTCAAAAATAAATTAATATCGGATTTATATTATAACTTTCTGACAAATTATAGTAGTATTAAATCGGCGTAAGTAAATTGATCAAAGGATATAAAGATCAATCTTTACAGAAGGAGGATTCAATGGAGAAAAAATATCTGAAGAAAGTGCTCACCGGGCTGAGTATTGCCAGCCTGGTAGCTGGAATGACCGGGGCAGCAATGGCTGCCGGCGGCTGAGGCGCCAAGAAGCAGGCCGCACCAGCCCCAAGCGGCTGAAGCGGTTCAAAAAAGGGTGCAGTTGGCACCCAGGTAAAAGAGGAAGCACCTGCTCCGGGTTATGGCGAAGAGGCAAAGGAAAAGGTCCCAGGTTATGGCGAAGAAGAGGCCGAGGAAGCTGCCGCAGGCTATGGGGGCGGGGAGGAAAAAGCGCCCGGCTACGGGAAATAAATAATAGCAACATATAATTAACTGTAATTCGAATTGTTTCATTGGAAGGGGGTTGGCTGACTATTCAGAACAATCCCCTTTTTTATTTCTTCTGAGAGGCCGGCTTTTGTGCCTTTTCTATCAGTTCGGCCAGGGAAACCATCTTCGGGGTTGGGGGTTTTTCGAACGTTTCTTGCCATTGCTCGGCTGAGAGGTCGTTCTTAAGATAGTCCACAACCTGGAAATGCATATACCAGCAGTCAAGGGTCTTAATGCAGGGCAATCCCATGTTTTCCTGCCGACAGTATGAAAAATTGATCTGCTGCCCCAGCCTTGGGCATCTGATCTGGAAGGTATCGTCAGGAGGAGTTCTTGGGGGCATTTTAAGGATGATGTCCTTATTCGTAATGTGAGGCTGAACGACGTTCAGGCACTAGATGTCGTTCGATACTGCCTTCATTCCAATCCCTCGAGACATAGAGACTGCAATAACAGCTTCCGTACTCTTTTACATCCGGCTCCCGGTATATGCAGGGACAGATAATATCCTTATCCTTCTCCCGGTCGCCGGCAGCAAGTCTGCATGGACATGACATGTAGCCGTATCGGTCCTTGTTGACCATAAGCGCCCGCAGGAGTTGAAAGGTTTTTTCCCTGTCCCTGTTAAAATAATATCCCTTCGGTTCCTGGATTCTGCTCAAGGTATTATACAGATCATCGACCTCGGTTCGCACTCGCTCCACGCGGTTATTGCCGGGAGAGGTTCTCCCGCAGTGGTGTTGGATGGCGGAATCGGCGCTCGTTGCGAGGAGTATCGAGAGCTTCAGGACCGCATTGCTGCGCACACAA
>JAFDCR010000276.1 GCA_019312685.1 Deltaproteobacteria bacterium
GGACAGATTTGAAATCTGTCACCTTTTTCTTGTCCCTTTTTCTCAAAAACAGGGTTCACCTTCACACTTCTGTACTTCAACAGTCATGTGTCCATTTCTGATAAAATCCTTGACCAGCTTTTTATAATGATCAGGTGATTGGGGAAAGTGGGTTACCACAGTCAGTATTACTGAAACCTGATCAGGACTTACCTGCCAGACATGCAGGTCCGCCACCAGATTGTCAGCGTCGGCTTCAACGACTGAACGGATTTTTTCTGCCAGTTCAGGCGTTGACTCCCTGTCAAGCAGAATTCTGCTTGTGTCTTTGAGAAGTCCGTACGACCAGCGGGTAATAACAACCGCGCCGACGATTCCCATGATCGGATCCATCCAGACCCAGCCGAAATGTTTGCCTGTCAGCAAGGCAAATATGGCCAGGAATGAAGTCAGGGCATCTGCAAGAACGTGCAGATATGCGGCCCGCAGATTATGGTCATGATGGTGATGGTTATGGTGATGGCCGTGTTCTGCATGCTCATCACTGTCGTGTTTTGCATGCAGAAGATAGGCGCTGAGCAGGTTGACAAGCAGGCCGATAACAGCCACCCCGATTGCCTCATTGAACCGGATCGGCACCGGCGAAACGAGACGGGTTACTGATTCTCCGCCCATAAAAATTGCAATAACAGCCAGAACCACGGCACTGGCAAAGCCGCCAAGCACGCCGACCTTTCCCGTGCTGAAAGTGTATTGGGGATTATCAGCATGACGTCTGGCATAGGTGTAAGCAAAAACGGTGATTGAGAGAGCAGCTGCATGGGTTCCCATGTGCCAGCCGTCCGCCAGTAAAGCCATGGAACCGAAAAGGTACCCTGCCCCAATCTCAATAACCATCATTGAAACGGTTATTACAATGACCAGCCATGTTCTCCGCTCACCTTTGGTGTTTTCTATTGTAAAGCTGTGTCCATGCTGCCATTGATGAAGAGTGGAACTATGCATCTTTTTTCTCTCTCAACAGAATAACCTGAAGATCTTAAATTATTTGGAACCGAACCGGTTCATCAGCTGCAGCCTCAGGTGGGGGTGCGGCATTCTGTCTTGTGATCTGCCTGCAGCGACTCTAAGGAAATGTCATCACCGCTTTTCCTGCCCTCACCTGTTTTATTCCTTGGAATGGGTCTCCGAAAAAGATTGATCAACGGCCTGACGGAGAGCAAGATAACAATAATTGCTCCTGTGAATTGCAGCCAATAAGGGACAACCTCACCGGCCTGTCCGGCAATGGCACTGGCTGAAACTCCCAGACCGCTGTAAATCATGTCAAGCACAAGTCCTGAGAGCACGGCAAAAAGAGACAGCATTACCAGGTATATTGCTGTCGCCCTTCTCCCCAGCAGACCGAACAGTACCGAGAGAGACGTAACATTGGTCGCCGGGCCTACTAACAGAAAGACCAGGGCCGCACCGGGGCTGACACCTTTGAGGATCAGGGCTGCCGCCACGGGAGTTGAGGCAGTGGCACAGATGTACATGGGGATACCCACAAGCAGCATAATCAGCATGGAATGAATCCCGCCTCCCAGGTACCTGGTCATCAACTCCTGCGGAATAACCGCGGCTATGATCCCGGCCAGCAGCAAACCGGCAAAAAACCAGCCGGCCAGGTCTCCCCAGAGATCATCCACGGCAAACTTCAAACCGGCCCATAGCTTTTCTAAAAAACTATGATGCCTGGCATGCTCTTCCGGAGGACATTCATTACCGTCACAGCAGTTATCTATGGGGCAGCTCCGGTCTATAACCTGCTTCCAGTCTTCATCTTTCTGGGTGTGCAGCAGGTTCTCGCTGATGCCTGCGGCAACCGCTGTTATAAAGGCGGACACCGGTCTGGCCACAGTCATGATCGGATCAAGAAGCGCATAGGTTATGGCCATAGAGTCAACACCCGATTCAGGGGTAGAAATTAAAAAAGCAGTCGTGGCCCCGTTGTTGGCCCCCTGCCTTTTCAATGAGGCGGCGGCAGGGAGTACACCGCAGGAACATAATGGAATTGGAATACCGAACAGGGCCGCCTTGATCACCGAGCCGAATTTTCCCTTGCCAAGATGGTCGGCAACAAAAGACGGACTCAGAAAAACCTTGAGAAGTCCTCCGACAAGCATACCGAAGAGGATATATACAGAGGCCTCAAGCAGAAGATGCCAGGACTCTGCCAATATGTTAATTATTACACCCATAAATAATGCTTACTCCTGAACATGTTCAAGGGCGACTTGAACCAACTGCGAAACATGCATGTCAGCCAGACTGTAATAGAGGATCGTTCCCTCCCTCCTGTTCGTCACAAGTCTTAAAGTCCGCAGTAAACGTAACTGATGACTGACAGCGGACTCTGTAACATCCAACATGGCGGCCAAGTCACAAACGCACATTTCCTCTTTTTCCAAGGCCCATAAAATTTTTAGCCTAGTATTATCTCCTAGTGCCTTGAATGTCTGACACAGTTTCTCGGTAATCTCAGGTGACAACGAGGTTTTTCTTGCTTTGGTCACCTTATCCTCATGAATTACCCGGCATTCACAAAGATCTTTCGCAGTCTTCAAACCCGACCCCCTTATTTGAATATATGAACAAACGCTCATATAGTAAACCCTGCTTTACGAAAAGTCAATAAAAAGGTAGATAGTTTACTCAACAAAAATACTTACACCTTATCACCGGTTATGAAAAAAACAGGAATCAGCACCTCCCAAAAAACATTTCAGAAAAGGCAGAATCAGGGAACCCTATACGTGGTGGCAACCCCGATCGGCAACCTCGAAGACATGACTTTCCGGGCAGTAAGGATTTTAAAGGAAGTTGACATTATTGCTGCAGAAGACACGCGCCATACACGAAAACTGCTCACCCACTTTTCCATTTCCACCCCGACACTGAGCTATTACAAAGAAAAAGAACGTGAACGGGCCGGACTCATTATCAACAAACTTAATGAGGGAAAGAATATCGCCCTGGTTTCCGATGCCGGCACCCCGGGCATCTCCGATCCCGGCTCTATCCTGGTCCAACAGGCGCTGGCAGAAAATATCAGGGTTGAACCCATCCCAGGCCCCTCTTCACTTACGGCCGCACTTTCCGTGGCCGGGATCCGGGACAGCTCTTTTGTCTTTCTCGGTTTTGCCCCTGCCCGTAAAAAACAGCGGCAGGATCTTCTGCAGTCATTAAGCCTTGAAGAAAAGTCCCTGGTCTTTTTTGAAGCACCCCACCGGCTGCACTCATTCCTGCAGGACTGTTTTGCCATACTGGGTGATCGCCGGCTGCTGTGGTGTCGAGAACTGACGAAGATGCATGAAGAAATTACCTGGGACCATTTAAAATCAGTCCTGCGCACCATAAAAGACAAAAAAATAAAAGGGGAATCGGTTCTGATTATTGCGGGTGCACAAAATGATTCCAATAAAATTTCAGACGGCGAAATCGAAGAACTGCTTAAAGCCTGCAAAAAATCCCAGAAATTAAGCTTAAAGGATGCAGTACAGAAAATCACCCGGGAACATAATCTTTCCCGTTCCGCTGTCTACCGTCTTGCCCTGAAAATCTGGAAATAAACTAGTAGGTTGAGGCCCCGAAAGGCAAATATACTGAATAGATTGTCCCTGACTGCACATTACGGATCTGCAGCCGCAGTTCTCTTGCACTCTGCGCCTCGGCCGGGAAAAACAAAAAACCGTTAACCAGGCTCTGGCTGGGAATTACTTTCCCCTCCAGCCCCTTTTCATGGATATCCTCTGCAATGGTGCGTTTCCTGGCCGGATCCGTTCCACCTTGGGCACCTCCGTAAACCGCACCACCGGCAGCCCCCACAGCCGCACCTCTACCGGCAGCTTCCAAAACATTTTCTCCGGTCAGGATCCCGAAGGCGGCGCCCAGAACTGCCCCGCTTGCCGCACCCCAGCCGGCACCCTTACCGGCCCCGGCAAGTATGGCACCGGACTGCGTCGCCTTGGTGACACGTTCCACCGCGACATAATTGGGAATGAGATTCCAATAGCGATTGTTATTATCAACCAGAAATGTCTGCTTGGTTTCCAATTCAAAAACATTTCCATCCCTGTTGTCCATAACCATCTGAACAGGCAGGAGACCGGCCTTCTTTATATCAAAACCAAAGGCTTCCCTGGCAGCAGCCTGGTCGGCAAAGGCTTCAGCCCCAATGGTCAAGCCGGCGACATTCACACTGTTTCCATACTCCGCCGCAGGCCTGAAGCCAGTATACCGGCTCTTGTAAGATGTACAGGAAAAAAGCCCGAATAACAGGACGAGCAACACGAAAATGATTTTATTGCTGTTCATCATTATCACTCCTCATAAGACAGGGGGTGTTTTTATACTCCGCAAATTTATTGTAAAAAATCTTACCTACAAGAAATAGTACCTTTCAATTATAATAATACATATAATCACTGAACAGGAAAAATCTTTTTACCGGTTTAAATGAACACTTGTTTTGCCAAAAGTGATCAATGCGAAACCTACGTCCGGGTACTTTCCCTTAGGCAGGAGGCATTGACACATAAGGCTTTACGGGTGACCAGGAGTGACAAGCAAGGAGGATTTATGGACCGCAGAGATTTTTTAAAACAGGTAATGCTCTGGTCAGCGGGAATCTCATCCGCCATTCCAAGTTTCCACATCGTCCCGGAACTGCTGGCTGCGGAAAAGAAGCAGCCGCTGGTATCGCACGCCCATGGCAAGGATTACTATCAACTGGTGGAACAGGTCCTCGAACCTCTTGGCACCATCAACCGGTTCGTCAAGAACGGCGACCGGGTTGTTATTAAGCCGAATATGGCCTGGGACCGCAAGCCGGCTCAGGCAGCCAATACCCATCCTCAGGTGGTCAAGGCCCTGGTTGAA
>JAFDCR010000277.1 GCA_019312685.1 Deltaproteobacteria bacterium
AAGGAATGTTGGAATAGTGGAATGATGGAATGGTAAAAAAGATAAATTGCCCGGGGCAAATGACGAACGTAGAAAGTTTGGCAGTCTGTACATTGGAACATTTTAATGTGATTATACTTAAGAGCCGGAACGTATGGTATGCCCGATACCCATTATTCCATCTTTCCACTACTCCAACACCCCAGTACTCCATTATTCAAACATATAAGATGATATATGATTCGAATTGACAGACAGCTGATAAAAAATTTCGACTGGGTCATGCTTATGGCAGTTCTGCTTATTGCTGTAATGGCCCTGGTTAACCTTTACAGTGCAACCTACGCAAGCAGTGCGACGGGAGCTTCTGTGTTCCTGCGCCAGCTTTTCTTTTTCCTGGCAGGTTTATCCTTTATTGTTATCATTCACCTTTTCGATTACAGGCTTTTGTTGAAATGGAATTATCCGCTTTATGGAATAATTGTCTGCCTCCTTATTGCGGCCCTTTTACTGGGCAGCCATATAGCCGGGACACAGCGCTGGATAAACCTGGGTTTTTTCAGGCTGCAGCCTTCAGAACCCGCCAAACTGATGCTGGTTATTTCACTGGCCAGCTATTATTATCGCAAGGATACCGGCAGGGGGTTCACCATCAGGGAACTTCTGGTGCCCATAATGCTGACCGGAGTATTTTTTGTTCTCGTCCTTCAGCAGCCTGATCTCGGGACAGCCCTGATGTTTGCCGGGATCTTTATTTCCATGACCCTGTTTGTGAAGCTGAAATGGTCTTCAATCGCGATTGTTTGCGGGGGATGCGGTACGGCAATTCCCATTGGCTGGAAGTTTTTTCTCAAACCATACCAGCGGCAGCGCATCCTGACTTTTCTGAATCCAGAGGCTGATCCTGCCAACAGCGGTTACCATATCACTCAATCCAAAATTGCCGTGGGCAGCGGTCTGAAATTCGGCAAGGGTTATTTGAAGGGCACCCAGGGACACCTGCATTTCCTGCCGGAACGGCATACGGATTTTGCCTTTTCAGTCTGGGCTGAGGAGTGGGGTTTTGCCGGATCACTTTTTTTCCTGGCGGTCTATTTTTTCATGATACTCTGGGGGCTCAACGTTTGTCTGGTTTCCAGGGACAAGTTCGGTGTGCTACTGGCCTTCGGGATTGTTTCTTTGATTTTCTGGCAGGCGATTATCAATCTGCTTATGGTCATGGGATTTCTGCCGGTCGTTGGTATTCCCCTGCCACTGTTCAGCTACGGAGGGTCGTCACTTATGACAACACTCATCGGCATCGGCCTTCTGATGAATATCCGGATGCGGCGGAATCAGGTCAGGAAAGACTGAAAATTTTTGTGAGAACTTGCTTGTGAGACATACTTACAAATTAAGCAAATAAAAAATGATGTAGTTCTTAATGATTCTCAGGTTTTTGAGTATTCTTGAAGATTGCTGCTGAACAATAAATATTTGTTTATATCAACATCGGGTTTCATGTCCAGTTATAACTATAAATTCAAAGGAATAGGATATGTTTAGACTTATCATATTTATGATAATGCTTGGTTGGGTTTTGGTATTAAGTGGGTGCGCAGCAATTAATAAAGGTCCTAATATTGAAAGAGAATCTGTTAGAAGTTGGGATCATCCAAGAACTAATCCACAACTAGCCGTTGTAAGTGAAAAATGTGAAATTGAGGCTAATAATTTAATGAATGGTGACTTTAGAGGTGACTATAGAGCCTGGCGTGCATATTTCAAGCAATGCATGCTAAGAAATGGATACGATGTTGATGTCAACTATGTCGGAATGGAGCCTGAATAAATTTTTCAATTTCTTCTTTCTAAATCAATTTATACCTACTGACTTTCAATAGTTGCTATACGTTGACACTCGTAATACATTCCTGAATTCTTAAAGTGTTCAATGGACATCTGCACCAGCAATAAGAAGTTAATCAGCTTTATATAGTTCGTGGCTTTAGATCCGTTTAGTCGTTTTTAATCATTTTGAGTATGTATTAATTGCCTGAAATCACATAAAGGTGTGAATTACGGCGCAGCTGTGTGAAATGGTGAAAACTGAAAATAATATTTTACCATTGTTTTATAAAAAAAACTTTTAACGGATGATTGTTTAAAGTTATTTGATAGTCATCTCAACCTGGGGGACGCCGGTTTCTCCCTCTCCTGCCTGCGGTTCTAAGATGAACAGCCTTTCCGGTTCTATCCCGCCGGTTTCCACCAGATATGACTTTACGGCGTTTGCCCGTTGAATGGCCAGCAGTCGCAGGTCATCATCAGTAACAGTGATGTTGTCGCGCAGCAGCTTTTCCATTTCTGCAGGCGGCAGTCTCTTGGTAAAGCCGAGAGCGTTTTTCGGTTTCTGAAAGGTTGCCGCCTTGTAGGCTTTTTTAAGATAGGTTTTATACTCTTCAGGTTCAACGGTTATTTCAGCGAGAGATGCGGTTTCCCCTTTTTTCTTTGTCACTTCCTTGAATTTTTCATTTTTCAGCAGCCGGGCAAACTCCATTTCATGCAGCACCTTTCTTTCCTCCTCTGCATTGAAACCGCCCTTGATGTCCATTTTCAGGCCGGGCCTGTCGTAAAGAACCTTGGCAATGGTCTCGAGTTTTTTGACATATTCCTCCCCGATCAGCGAACTGCCGGAGGTAAAATCAAGATGCTGCAGATCCTCTCCTTCAGGAATGAGAGCGCCAAGGAGTGCAAAAGGCGACGTCGCCGCCTTGGCGATCAGGTTGATGATAGCCTTGAATACAATGCCACCGATACTGAATTCAGGATCGTCAAGGTCACCTTTTACCGGGACGTTTAAGGTTATTTCGCCTTTGCGGTTCTTGAGCAGGGAAATGGCCAGATTGATGGGCAGGCTGATGGCATCAGGGCTGTCAACACTATCTCCCAGGGTGAATTGATCAAGAAAAGCCTCGTTTTTGCCATGTATCTTGCTTCCTTCAACCAGGTATTTCAGATCCAGGCTGAGTTTGCCTTTGGCAACTGTGTATCCGATAAATTTTCCTGTATAGGGTGAAGTGGGACTTAATTCAATGTCTTTGAAATCAACAACCAGGTCGGCAAAAAGTTCCTCGCTCAGCGGATTAATCCTGCCGGAGATGCTCAACGGAGCATGCTGGTCGAGTCTGCTGCTGATATTTACTTCTCCCATCACCCCGGTCTGGGACGAAAGGCCGGTGATTGTCCCTGATATTTCAGACAGACTGGTGGAATAATGCGGTGTTATGTTGCGGTCCAGGAAGTCAAACTGTCCGTTTTTAAGTGAAACGGTGCCAATTTCAACCAGAAGGGATTTTTCGCCTTCTCCGGTCGACTCCGAAGCATTTTTCCCGAGCTGAGCAGTTGTTTCCGGATTGTCGGTCTCTTTGAGAACGGCTTTCAGATTTACGGCGCCGTCTTCAAACACGACAATCTTATTATAAAAATCAAGCCAGCTGATTTCCCTGATCCGTAAGGCGGAACGCTCGGAGTCATAATCAATTTCCGTCAAACTCAGATCTTTCCACTTGAGAAATTCCTCACCAACAACCGGATCAAAGGATGAAAGATCCGCAACTCCGGCGTTTCCCTGAAACAGGATCGACAATTTATTACTGTCGTCGGACGTTATCTTGAGTTGTCCATCGGCTGATACGACGCCCTCACTGATAACCAGGTTGACCTTGTCGCTGAAGTAAGGTTGGAGGGTCTTAACCGGCAGCGCAGCAAGCTTGGGTACCAAGGCAGCTGACAGCGGTTTTATGCCGAGCTTTCCTTTTACAGAGACGTCTGACTTCTTGTCAATGCGCAGACCGAGATCAACAGTGCCTTTCATGTTATCAATGGTTGAGATGTCTGCAGCCGCCAGCCTGATTTTATCGACAATTATAGTTGTGGGTTCTGATGGGACATTATCCTGGAAAATTATACTGAAGCCGTTGATCTCACTCTTTTGCAGTATCGCTGTCCACTCTTCAGAAGGAGCAGCTCCAGCGGCTTCCGGTTTCGAATCCTGTGGTGCCGGCTTTAAAAGCTGGTTCAGATTAACGGTGCCGTCTTGCTGCCGCACCAGGCGCAGCTCGCTGTCATTGCCTGAGAAATTCCCGATAACTATCCGGCGGTCGGTCATATCAATAGAACTTTCCGTTATCGATAATGATGGGACCGTGAGGAGATTGGCGCCTTCTTTGTTGTTGATTGCAAGAGATGTAAGTTGGACACTGATATTATCGGCTTGTATTATTCCGGTCTCATCCGGTTTGGAATAGTGCAGGTCTGCAGCCAGGTCGAGGCGGCCGTTTTTGACCTGCGGTGTAATAAAGTCGGCATAGTATGGCCTGAATCTGGGTGCCTGCAGATTTTGAAGGGCAACATGCAGTTGAGTCGCCATGGGATACAGGCTCAATTTGCCATTTATGACAACCGATTCTTCAGCTTCAGACTGCAGTGCAATATTATATGTTGCCTGAGCATCTTCCAGGGTGGATAGATTTGAAATTTTTATTTCCACAGGGTCGAGCGTAGTGGTAAACGGCTCGTTGTTTGCCCGGTCTTCAAAATGAACCGTGCCGCTGTTTATGACAATTTCATCTACTACCAGTTTAAGAGAAGTTTCCCGGTCTGTTTCAGATTCAGGTGTTTCTGATTTTTGGGTTTCAGGTAGAAAAGCCAGAGGCAAGACGGAACCATCGTTTCTGCGGCGCAGCAGAAATTCCGGCCCGCTTATTGTTATGCTTGATAAATGGAAATTCTGCTCAAGAGGTTTTGCCTCAAGTAACTTTATATCGAATTTCGGGATTGTCAGATAGCTTTCTCCCTCGATCTCTGCAACATCTATCCCGTGCAGGGAAAATTTACCGTTCAGGGTCAATGCCGGTATATTGCCCGGCTGCATTTCAAAGCCCAGGACAGCCGTTATATCGAGCTGCCCTGATTTTAGAGTCAAATCACCCGCACTTGGAAAGTATGCCAGGTATTCAGGGATGTTAAGCTTGTCGGCCTGGATGTTAAAAACCGTGCGGCGGGTTTCATGGAACGGGATGGTTTTACCGGTTAATTTTACCGGCGTATCATTGATGATGGCCGAGAAAGCCGGTTTGACGTTTATTTCAATCTCATGCAGGATATTGGAAAGGTATGGCACCGCAATATCAAAATTTGTGATCCTGTGGGTTCTGTCTTTCGGCTCATCGGTAAAAACGACTGAACCATTCTTGATTTCAATATTGTTGAGTGAAAAAAGTACGGGTTTTGCTTCTGTTTTTTTCTTTTGCTTCGGGACTGCACCAATATCTGAGAAGTTATACGTTAAATCTTCATACCGGGTGAGATTGGCCCGCGGCCTTGATAAAGTTATTGTCCTGATTACCAGGGCTCTTTTGAGGACGGAGATTGCTTCAAGGTCGATAAACAACTGATCAAAGGCTACAAATTCATCATTCTGGTCACGGTTCTTCACCAGAAAATCATTAACGGAAATTTTCAGCAGGTATGGATTAAACTGGATGGCTTTAATGGAAACCGGGCGTTTGAGGTTCTCAGAGAGTCTTTTTTCAAGGGTGTTTTTTAAGACATTAGGCAGGACAATGAAGCCGATAACAGAATAAAGAAGAAAAGTAATTGCTATGCCAATGAGGATTTTCTGGTGCCTGCTCATACCACTCATTTTACGACCTTCAGGCTTGCCCTTTTGTTTCATGCGCTGCTCCATCTGGTCTTCAATTTATTTTTGTTTACATGAGAGCCTCTTGCAAAATGAACATTTACTCCGATCAGCTAAACATCCCCTGTGCTGTGTCTTCAAGTTAAAACCGTCCTCACCGTAGCGCTGCTACGCCTCCGGGCGCTTTCAACTTTTATCCTTGAACAGGAAATTTTCCTCTCGATCTCGCAACAACGTTCATTTTGCAAGAGGCTCATGAACTGAGTACAACGCCTATTGCAGGTAATTAATGTTACCATCGAAGCTCCTTGGTTTTTTTCAGAACCAGTTCCTTTAATGCCTCAATAAACTCGGGCATGCAGTTCAAAGACTCGGTTCTTACCAGCCTGATCTCCAGATCCCGGGCCATATCATGATAGAGCATATCAATTTCATACAGGGTTTCAACATGATCCGACACAAAGGAGATCGGTACCATCAGGACGTTTTTGCAACCGTTTTTAGCAAGTTTTTCCAAGACATCAGGAGGTGATGGCGACAGCCATTCCACCGGTCCGCTGCGGCTCTGGAAGCACAATATCCCCTCCATTGCCGTAATCGATTCAACCGCATGGATTGTCTGTTTAAGGTGTTCAACATAGGGATCGCCTTCCTCGATGAATTTAACCGGTAGGCTGTGGGCGCTGTATACGACCTGCGGTTTTATTCCGCCAAACTGCTCTGCGCCTCTTTTTATGGTTGTTGCCAGGGCACTGATATATTCCGGCTGCACCGGCCAGGACTCTATGGTGGAAATTTCAAAGGCCGGCAGGAATGAGCGGCTGGCCTGAGCTAGGTCGGCTGTGGAGGAACCGGTCGTGGCCCTGGAATAGTGAGGATAAAGGGGAAGGGCAATAACACGTTTTATGCCCTCCTTCTGCAGTTGTGTCAGGGTTTCCTGTGCCGTTGGGTGCCAGTAGCGCATGGCCACATAAACCTTGAATGATTCCGATGAGGCCAGTTCTTTTTCAAGTGCTTCGGCCTGCTCGGCGGTAATTCTGCCAAGCGGTGAACCGCCGCCGATCTTGGCATATGCCTTGGAACTCTTCGGGGCACGCCGCCAGGAGATAAGACGGGCAATGATCTTCTGCATAAAAGCCGGACCGAGGCGGATAATCATCCTGTCGGAAAAGAGATTGTAGAGAAAAGGCTCCACATCCTCCAAGCCTTCCGGCCCGCCAAGGTTCAGGAGAACAACAGCAATTTTTTCCAGAGGGTTGTATTTTTGTGCCATAAACTCCCCTTATATAAGGAAAACCGCTAATGAATAACGTCGACTTATTATTTAGTTGAATATGTCATAATTTGCAGGATTTATTTATATTACCACCAACATATGTAATACTCATCAACAATTTGCCAATTCAAAACGCACCTGTTACTATCCGTCATGCTCTGGCGTAAACTATATATATTCTTCCATTATTATTGGAAAAATATTACCTGGGAGCCTGTCATACTTTACAGAAGTCCTCCCCAAAAAAGATTAACTGTATTATTTTAACAAACTTCAAAGATAAAATTATCAGTATCTGCTATACGTTATAAAATATTTATTAATGAGCGCTAAAGCCAGTTTTTCTGAATTATGAAAAGAAATCTGATCACTGCAGGTACCTTCCTCATCGCAATCATCTGCATGGGAACCATGGGCTATTATAGTTTAGCATACCTGTCCCTTGGAAGCTCGTCATGGAGCATATCGGATTGTTTTTATATGACAATAATCACCCTTACCACTGTTGGTTTCGGTGAAGTTATTGATGTGGCCAGTGTGCCGGGTGCCAGATTTTTTACCGTATTCATTCTGGTATGCGGACTTGGGGTGTCGGCATATTTCATATCAACTCTGACGGCATTTCTGGTTGAAGGCGAGCTTGAAAATCTTTTTTGGAGGAAGAGGATGCGCAAGGAAATTGATAAACTGTCCAATCATGTAATCCTGTGCGGGGGTGGACGTGTTGGTCATTATATTCTTGAAGAATTGAAACTCAGCGGCCTGGACTTCGTCTTGCTCGAGGGGAGTGAAGAGAGAATCCTTGAACTGCAGGAAAGGTATGGTGAGTTCCCTGCCTTTGTAGGTGATGCGACCCACGATGAAGACCTGAAGAGTGTGGGAATTGAAAAGGCCTCGGGAATCATTTCCGCCCTGGATGACGATAAGGACAATCTTTGTGTCGTTGTGACCTGCCGGCAGTTAAACCGAAAGCTGAGGGTAATAACACGCTGCAGAGAGGGAGAATTCAGCAGCAAACTGAAACTCCTCGGTGCGGATGTGGTGATGCCCAACTTTATCGGCGGTCTCCGCATGGCATCGCAGATGGTTCGACCGAAAACAGTCCACTACCTTGATATTATGCTGCGTGACAAGAAAAATATCGTCCGAATTGAGGATGTCACGGTTACGGAAAAATCGAACCTGGCAGGCAAGGAAATTTCGAGCATCAATTTCAAGGAGTACGGCAATCTCCTATTGCTCGCGGTTATGAAAAAAGGGACAGGACAGATCGCCTACAATCCTGACCAGACATATTGTCTGCAAAGCGGTGATACCATGGTTTTTCAGGCGGAATTGGATGCGCTCCGGAAATTATGCAAAAAATATTCGCTTATAGGGATGGATTAAAAAGAAAACGTCAGTCGGATTTGCCAATTAACCAACCAGTTGAGACTATCCCTCCATGCCTGAAAAAAGTCCTGTATACCTCATCGACGGCAGTGCCTATTTTTATCGGGCCTACCATGCCATAGCCCCCCTGACCACGGCAAACGGCCTGCCCACCCATGCCGCCTACGGGTTTACAAATATTCTTCTCAGGGTCATCAGGGAAAAGGAACCGGAATTTCTGGCCGTAGCATTTGATGCAAAAGGGCCCACCTTCCGGCATGAAAAATATTCCGACTATAAAGCAAACCGGCCGGCGATGCCTGATGATCTGGCAGTGCAGATTCCGTACATCAAAAAGATCGTCCGGGCCCATAATATCCTGACCATGGAGCAGCAGGGCGTGGAGGCGGATGACCTCATTGCATCTGCAGCGAAAAAACTTGCAGCAGCAGGGCACAGGGTGGTCATCATTTCCGGGGATAAGGATCTGCTGCAGCTGGTAAATGATGCTATCACCGTCTGGGATCCGATGAAGGATGTAGTAATTGACCGGGAAGGGGTAAAGAAAAAGTATAATGTGGGCCCGGAAAGTCTGCGCGATCTTTTTGCCCTGATAGGCGACAAGAGTGACAATATCCCGGGTGTTCCGGGCATCGGACCGAAGACGGCGGAGAAATTGATCAACGAATTCGGTACACTGGAGAATCTTTATAAAAATCTGGAAAATCTGAAAAAGGGCAAGATGCGGGATAATCTTGCCGCCCACAGGGATGATGCCTTTCTGTCCAGGGAGTTGATCGACCTGAAGGAGGATATTGATATCCCGCTGGATGAAGATGACTACAGGCTGCCAGAGCCGAAGACGGATACACTGAAAGAAATATATAAGGAACTTGAATTCACCAGGCTCATGAAGGCGGAGATCCCGGTCCGTGAGGTTGACCGGGCAGGATTTGCCCTGGTGCAGACCGAAGAGGAACTGGCCGGCCTGGTAACGATGTTAACAAAAGCTGATTATATGGTGCTTGATACCGAGACCTCAGGACTCGATCCGCTTTCCGCCGAACTGGTTGGCATTTCAGTCTGCGTAAATCCGGAACAGGCCTTTTATATTCCAACCGGTCATAGAGACAAGGAAGGAAATACAATTGCCGGTCAACTGGCCAATGATATCGTTCTGCAGGCATTGCAGCCTTTCTTGGAAAATGAGAATTTTCCCAAATTAGGACACAACCTGAAGTTTGACTACAGTGTCATTAAGATACAGGGTGGAGGGTTGTGTTTACAGGGACCGCTCTGGGACACCATGATAGCGTCATATCTGCTTGATCCGGGCAGAAGGACTTTCAAGCTGGATGATCTCTGCCGGGAGTTTCTCGACCTTAAGCTTACCACTTTCATCGAAGTGACAGGTGGCGACAAGCGGCCAGAGGCCTTTGTTTATGTTTCGCTGGAAGAAGCAAAGAATTATTCCTGCGAAGACGTCTACGGAGCCTGCCTGCTGTGGGAAGAGTTCAGGCCGAAGCTGGAAAAACAGAAGCTCTGGACCCTTTTTTCCGACCTTGAAACACCACTTGTGCCGATTCTGGCAGATATGGAGCTTGCCGGCATCAGGGTGGACACCCGGCTTCTGCAGGAATTGTCTCTTGAATTCGGGAAAAAACTTGCTGAACTGGAAAAGGAGATCTTCAAGCTTGCCGGGGAGGAGTTCAACATAAACTCAACAAGGCAGTTGGGGGAGATCCTTTTTGACAAGCTCAAGCTGCCCCACGGGCGTAAGACAAAGACGGGATATTCAACTGATGTCAAGGTGCTGGAAAAGCTCTCTTTCCATGAACTGCCCCAGGCGGTTCTCGTTCACCGGAACCTGAGCAAGCTGCTGTCAACCTATGTGGAGAAGCTGGCCGGCCTGGTACATCCCCTGACAAACAGGGTACATACATCATTTAACCAGACCGTTACCGCCACCGGCCGTCTCTCCAGCAGCAATCCCAACCTGCAAAACATTCCGGTCCGGACCGAGGAAGGTCAGCGTATCCGTCAGGCATTTGTCCCGGAGGAGGGCCATGTTTTTCTGGCCGGAGATTATTCCCAGATAGATCTCCGGGTGCTGGCCCATTATTCCCAGGATAAGGAGCTGCTTGATGCCTTCTGTTCAGGCCGGGATATCCATAATCAAACCGCGGCAGAGATATTTTTTGTCTCGCCCATGCTGATTACGCCGCAGATGCGGCGGGTGGCCAAGACCATCAATTTCGGCATTGTATACGGCATGAGCAGTTTCGGGCTTGCCAGCCAGCTGAACCTGAGCCGCAAGGAGGCCCAGACATTCATAGACCGGTATTTCAAACATTATTCCGGGGTGCAGCAGTTCATGGAGGATATTGTCAAACAGGCTCGGGAGGACAGATATGTCACCACCATGTTAAACCGTATACGCCTGCTGCCGGATATAAACAGTTCAAACCGGACAAGAAGAGAATTTGCCGAACGCACGGCAATAAACACCCCGATCCAGGGTACGGCGGCCGACATTATCAAGCTTGCCATGATCAAGGTTGAACGGGAACTGCAAAAGACCAGCCTGAAAGCCAGAATGCTCCTGCAGATCCATGATGAACTTGTCTTTGAGGTCCCTGAAAACGAGATAGAACAAACCGAAATGCTCGTCAAGGAATGCATGGAGTCGGTGATGGAACTGGATGTCCCCCTGGTGGTCAATATCTCAGTGGGCAGTAATCTGGCCAAAGTCTGATTATAAGACACGATATACGCAACCGCTGGAAACGGCAACTTCAGACCTGTCTACAGCAGACAAGATTCCGGCAGGTAATTTCCAGAACGGCAAAATTCTGTAATACGGGATATAACTGCGATTTGGTAAATACATTGTTAAAACCATGATTGATTAATAACTCTAGCCTCATGCATAACATCAACATCCTGGGCCGAATTGTTTTTTACAGTCTGTGGGTCTGGATTTTTTATTTTGACGGCCTGCATCTTTCAGAAGTCATGCGAAGTTTTCTGAACTGCCTTGTCCTGGCTGATATCGTCACCTGGCTGGGGTATCAATTTTATCTATTGCCCAGGATGATGGTACAGTTTGGCATAGGAACCGTGGTCAATGCAGCCGTTATGATCCTGCTGATCAGAGACGCGAAGTCACTGGTACCGCAAACGGTGGATATGCAGGCAATGGCGATCATGATATTTTTCTCGGTTGCCGCGCTCAAGGGGTTTTATTATGTGCTGATCGAGATGGGTTATCTCGGTTCACTGGACTGATTCCATAGTCAACATTTCCGGTATCCACCCTGACTC
Source organism: Deltaproteobacteria bacterium (assembly GCA_019312685.1). Classification (GTDB taxonomy): domain Bacteria; phylum Desulfobacterota; class Desulfobulbia; order Desulfobulbales; family BM004; genus BM004. Next base: position 11,634 of record JAFDCR010000277.1, read on the forward strand.
GGATTCAGCCGCAAAATTGTTTCTGTTTTTTTCTTGCAGGGAATCGGTACTTTTTTCTATTTATCCTCCTTTCTCCTTCCCCTGCCGTCTTATTTTACAGCTGCCATTCTGCTCCAAGGCTTGCCATAATCAGCCGGTAAATTTTCACCTGTCCAACAATGCTTTCAGTTTTGGTATGTCTTTTTATAACTCAAGACGCCAATGATTAATAATTCAGTACTTTCCGTGATTCATTATAGAAAATTATATTTAAGCAGAATAACATTGCGATTTACCTATACTGTGTATTACAAGCGAGGGTTGAAAGCTGTTTTCTGATCTGACAGGATGACATTTTTTGCTTGTTGGATAACTGAGGTGATATAGTGGTGACTTAACCAGGCAGAGGGCCTGGAGCATTTCAGCATTTACTTTATGAAACACAAAGAGTCGGGACTATCTCAATAAGGAACAAAGGGAATCTTTATGGCAGGTAAAAGGATTCGAGCAGCGGTTATAGGCGTAGGTTACCTTGGGCGGTTTCATGCCCAAAAATACCAGCAGCATAGCGGAGTTGATCTGGTCGGCGTAGTTGACAGTAATGCTGAACGGGCCAAAGAGGTGGCAGCCGAAGTAGGGACACAGGCCTACAGCAGTTATGCCGATCTGCAGGACAAGGTCGACATCGTATCAATTGCTGTGCCAACCCATCTCCACCATGCTGTTGCCCGCCAATGCCTGCAGGCAGGTTGTCATATCCTTCTTGAAAAACCGGTCACCAAAACCCTTGCCGAGGCCGATGAACTCATAAAGCTGGCAGACGAACGGGGCCTGGTATTCCAGGTGGGCCACCTGGAACGCTTCAATCCCGCTGTTCTGGCCCTGAAAGGCGTGCTCAAGGAACCGATGTTCATTGAATCCCATAGGATGGCGGCTTTCAAGACACGCGGTACAGATATCAATGTGGTCCTTGATCTCATGATCCACGATATCGATATCCTCTTGAGCATGGTCGGCTATCCGCTTAAAACCATCACTCCGATCGGTGTGCCGGTACTTTCAGGCAAGATTGATATTGCCAATGCCCGCCTGCAGTTTGCCAACGGCTGTGTTGCCGATGTGACAGCGAGCCGCGTAAGTCTGACTCCCATGCGTAAGATCCGTATATTCCAGCAGGATGCCTATATCTCCATTGATTATCTGAAGCGCAAAATCGCCATTTTTCGCAAGAACCCAGGCTCAAACATGATACCCGGCCTGCCCAACATCAGTCTTGAGGAGCGAAGTTTTGAGCAGCGGGATGCCCTGAAGGATGAGATCGATTCGTTCGTGGCCTCAGTCTGCAACGGGACTCCTCAGGTGGTGACCGGCGAAGACGGCCGAAGGGCCCTTGCAGTCGCACTTGAAATCTCCAGCAAGATCCGGCAGGTGGTAAAGGAATACGAAAAGAGACAGTTAATTGATCCAGATCCCTTCCCAGGTTGAAAGATGCAACAGACAAATATTCCCATGGTGGACCTCAAGGTCCAGTACCTTAAGCTGAAACGTGAAATTGACCAGGCGGTCTCCTCGGTTCTCGACAGCGGCCGGTTTATTCTCGGTCCGCAGGGTGAAGTATTCGAGGAGGAGATAGCCGACTTCCTGGGAGCGAAGCACACCATCGGCGTCGCTTCCGGAACCGATGCCCTGCACCTGGCGTTAGTGGCAGCAGGTATTGGGCCGGGTGACGAGGTGATAACCACCCCCTTTACGTTCATCGCCACTGCCGAGGCCATTGCCTATGTCGGCGCCACACCGGTTTTCGCTGATATTGACTCGCGTACCTTCAATATAGACCCGCAATGTGTCAAACGGGCCATTACAGGGCAAACCAGGGCGGTTCTACCCGTGCACCTATTCGGTCAACCTGCCGAGATTACAGCCCTCAGACGTCTGTGCGAGGAACACAACCTTTTGCTGGTCGAGGATTGCGCCCAGTCATGCGGCGCTGCTTACGGCAAGGGGATGACCGGCACCTGGGGTGACCTGGGCTGTTTTTCTTTCTTCCCGAGTAAAAATTTGGGCTGCTACGGAGATGGCGGTCTGGTCTGCACCAACCGGGACGATCTGGCCGCCACCCTGAGGATGTTGCGCCACCATGGCAGCAGCCTGCCTTACCATCACTCCATGCTCGGTTATAACAGCCGGCTTGACGAAATCCAGGCGGCTGTTCTCCGGGTAAAGCTTAAATATCTTGACGAGTTCAATCGTCGGCGCCGAGAGAATGCACATTACTATTCCCTGGGGCTCAAGGACCTGGATGTGGCAGTGCCCAGCGAGAACCCCTCGGGAATTCATATCTACAATATATACACGATCCTCACTGCTGACCGGCAGCGGCTCCAGGAGGCCTTGACAGAGGCGGGTATTGCTTCGGCAATCTACTACCCGATTCCCGTCCACCACCAGGATTTCTTCCGGCAATTCGCAACAGGCAAATCCTTCCCGGTCAGTGAACAGGTATCAAAACAGGTGCTGTCACTACCTCTCTATCCTGAATTGACCTTTGAACAGATCGACCGGGTTGTTGAAGTTGTGGGTGGTGCACTGAACTAAAAGGCATGAACGAGATCTCCTTTGACAGACGGGTCATGATCGTAACCGGGGAAGCTTCGGGCGACCTGCATGGAGCCAATTTGATCAGGGCGTTTCGGCGGCAGGCCCAGGATACCGAATTTTTCGGGGTCGGCGGCAAGGAAATGGCGGCCACCGGCTGCGAGATCATCTTACCCATTGAACAGCTGTCGATCATGGGAATTGTGGAGGTTATCAGCCACCTGCCGCGCATCTTCGGAATCTTCAAGAAGCTCAAGGCAATCCTGTATGGCCCCCGAAAACCCGACGCCCTGGTACTGATCGATTCGCCGGAATTTAATCTGCGGCTCGCTAAGGAGGCGGCCAGGGCCAATGTACGGGTGCTCTATTATGTCAGTCCCCAGGTCTGGGCCTGGCGCCGGGGCCGGGTCACAAAGATTGCGGCTGTGGTTGATAAGCTGGCGGCCATACTTCCTTTTGAACCGGAACTTTACAAGGGGCTTGATATTGATGTCCGCTATGTGGGGCACCCACTGTTGGATGAGTTTGGGGCCAGGGACAACTCTGCCGCATTGCCCGCCTGCCTGCAGAAGAAACCGGGCAGCATTATTGTCGGGCTTTTTCCCGGCAGCCGCCGGAATGAGTTAAAGTATATGCTCCAGACCCTGTCAACAGCCGCAGGTTTGATCGCTGCCCAAAAACCGGATATCCATTTTCTGGTTCCCGTCGCTACAACTCTCAAGCATGAGAATGTCGCAGACGGCTTTGCCGCCGACCTGCCGGTAACCTTTCTGTCCGTTGAGCAGGCCGGCATATATGACATTGCCGCCTCCTGTGATGCAATTATCACCGTGTCGGGGACCGTTACCCTGCAGATTGCCCTGGTGGGGACGCCCATGGCAATCATCTACAAGCTGGCGCCCTTATCCTATGCGATTGGCAAGCGGCTGGTCCATGTTGATTTTATAAGCCTGGTGAATATCGTGGCCGGCAAACACGTGGTCCGGGAGTTTGTCCAGAACGAGGCAACACCTGAAAACCTGGCCGCAGAGATTCTCCGGATCCTCGATGATTCGGATTATGCTTCAGCAATCTCAGATGAGCTTGCGGCTGTCAGAAAGAACCTCGGTGAACCGGGCTGTTCAGACCGGGTTGCCGCCATGCTGCTCGAGATGCTTGAGCAGCAATAAATATCATAACCACCAATACAACTCACTTGGCATAAGTTGATATTTATCTTCAATTTCCCACCCCGCATGAAGACTTAACAATATGTAAAGTATTGATAAGTTACCGACTTATGCTAACTGCTACCCATCAAAACTGAATCATCTAGCAGCATAGTTAAGATTGCCAGTTCACACCTTCACTCGACTTCTGTCTAAAAATAGTTTCTAGTCGAGTAGCCCGGGGGAATTTCACCCCCAGGCCCTCACAGAACCGGACGTGACAGTTTCCCGTCATCCGGCTTTTATTGTCCAGCCTTTTAATTGAAAGGCCTTGCTTTATACAATAAGATCCTCCCATTTCTGGTTGTCTCATCAATAAAGCCGGACAATGCAGCTCCTTCGCGCCATCTCCATCCACCGACAATGTACCCACGATTGCGGCTTGGTCGAGTAGCCCGGGGGAATTTCACCCCCAGGCCC
>JAFDCR010000278.1 GCA_019312685.1 Deltaproteobacteria bacterium
CCCATTTTTTCCAGAACCTCATCGTTCAGGGTTTCCGGGACCTTGCGGATCAGGGCTTCAGCACCTTTAACCTGCAATACACCTTCCGCAACAGCCTGTGCCATTTTGTAAATATGCCCATAAAGTGAATAGAACGGTATGATAACCTTCATATTGGTCTCCTCTTTTATTATTCAACTAAATGTGCATTCACTATGCGGATTTGGAGCATATTGAGTACCGATGCATCCTTATAGGGACCAAGATCAAGACTCGCTGAAAATGATTTCCCGGCACCAATAACACCTGGCAGCAGACGTGTTGTCCGGCGGGTTTTTCCGGCTGTATCGGGATACTCAATTTGCAGTTCAATATCTCTTATCCCAAGCATCGCGTTGTTACTTATCCTGGCTATCACATAACCTCTCCTGGTGAGTCCGGCTTCGATCCGGATGTATTTCCCGGCATTCTGAGGAAAGTCCAAACGGAGAAGTGCAAGCCGGGCTGCACTCCCAGCAGGAGAGTCGGAGGATGCGGCTTCCGTGAAATATTGCCTTGCCCTTTGATTTGATCCGGCGGCCAATTCCAACTCGCCAAGGCCGTTGTAGGCCATGGCGGTTGGCAAAAGTTTTGTGCTTGCCTGAATGTCGGCATAGGCCTCCCGGTTTCTGTTCAGTTTCTTTTGGGTCAGGCCGCGCTGCAGATAATAGTAAAAATAGTTTTTATTCAGTTCTATCGCCTGGTTGTAATCAGCAAGGGCCTGTTCATATTTTTTCTCCTTTAAATGAATGTCTCCCCTCAGGGCATGAAAATGGCCCTCCCTCGGTTCAACCTCAATTGCCTCCTGGGCTAAACCGTAAGCCTTGTCATGCTCGCCTTTATGCAGGGCTTCCCTGCCCTTTGCATAACTTTCATAACCTTTTCTGTCTGCTGCCAGGGTAGCTATTTTTTTATTGTAGACCTCCTTGCCGATAAACCCGCCCTTGGGGAGCCTGGCGGCTGTTTCCCTGTTTGCCTCTACTCTTTCAATCGATGGAGGATGGCTGGCAAAAAGCCCGGCGAGCCAGTTAGGTGATCTGTTTTTATTCAGCCTCACAAAGGTTTCCTGGAGACCGATGGCTGCCATGGGATCATAGCCTGCCCTTGACATGTATATCATGCCGTAGTAATCGGATTCCAATTCATCATCCCGGCCGTATTTTGTATGGATCAGACCGGCTGCAACCTGGGCCCCTCCGACAACCAGGTTTGCATAATCATTACCCTGCATGGCAATACCGGTAGCAATAAGGGCTCCCTGCAGCAGCATGCCATGCTGCATGGACTGGGCCCCATGCTTTGCGGCAGCATGTACTATCTCATGCCCTAAAACAGCAGCCAGTTCAGCTTCACTCTTCAACTCAATCAACAGTCCCATGTTGACTGCAATCTTGCCGCCAGGCAGGGCCCAGGCATTCGGTGTAATGTTGTTAAGCACCACAAATTCATAGGGAAGTTTCCGGTCACTGACTCTGGCGACTTTCTGCCCCACTGAATTGACGTAGTCAGTCAGATCCGGATTTACGGTATAATCCCCACCCTGCATCTGACGGCTGGGACCGTAATTTTTCTGTCCGATGCTTATCTCCTGGTTTTCGGAAATCAGGGAAAGTTCCCTGCTGCCGGTAACAGGGTTTACCGCACATCCATAGATCAGGATAATTGATAATAGAAGGTAGGCAAGTTTTCGCATCTGAAAACCTCATGAGGAAATAATTATTCATGGTACCCTTAAGATTATTTCAATATGCCCCAAGAGGTCTTTTAAAATCAAGGAGATTTCAAGAAGTGATATTTTTTAACCTGAAAAGGATTGGGCACGGGAAGGTTTAGGTTGATAATGGACATGATTCACTTCAAAACTGTTGAAATCAAACATTATGCCAAGAAAGTTACATTTACAATAATTGTTCCTAACATTTTGTTTGCCCATTATTATTTGGTATATAACCAGATAAAAATTTTCCGACTATATTCACGATTCATGAATCGACTACTTATAATCTTTAAGTAATTAGATACGAATTTAAGCTTATTATTATATTGCATATTACCATGAGGATAATTAAGAAATTAATTTTCTGTTAATTCAAGCCTGCTGTGAAACAGGGATGTAAAGTCTCGGTTTTTAATCTAAAGAAGTTTAGAGTAAGAAGAATGGGATCCATAAATTATTATCAAGATGCTTATCAGAAGGGCTTTGATGATGGGAAAAGGACGGGAGGAAAAATAAATAAAACATACATTGATAATTTTCTTAAAGAAGCAACTCAAAATTTGTCCACTAAAGATTCATCTAAGTTCAAGAAAGGTTGGCAAGATGGTTTTGTTGATGGAGTAAGAGAAGCATTAAACAATATAGTAAAAGATGAAGGTCTATTGATAAAAAAATTATATAACTTAGATAAATATTAATTTTCAATTCTTACCCAAAATCAATATTCCCTCTAGACATGGTAAATTCAAAAAAGGCTTAGATTAGTTTCTATTTTGGCAAGATTTATACGTTCTCTCACTTCTTAACAAGTTCACATTAAATAATTAACTCAAATTATTGGGCATTTCTTTGTTGCCAGGTAAATATAACATTTGATATAGTCTAGAGTGTAACAATTGAAAATACTTAAAGATTTAACAAAAATTATTCTGAGTAGCTTCATCACCTAAATATGATAATAAAACTTCAAGAACCATACCCAATAATTATTAACCCCAAAACGTATAGATGGGTATTTCCAGTCAGATTCTGACAGACAATGTAAATCTATTAAAGTCCAAAGCCTCAAAATATGCGATACTGGGCGTTTTAATAGCTTCAACAGCTATTATTATTGCCACCATTCTCTCAAGTTATTTTCATTATGGTGGTATCAACGCTGAGAATATTGTCGAGGCGCAGAAGAAGAATTTTGCTCTTTGGATCCTTGATTTCATGCCCTTTATCTTTGCATTTTGGGGGCAATATACCAGCTCAATTATGGCTTATGAAGCTGGCGCTCTTGTAATGGATCAAACCCAAGAATTGCGCTCCAGAACAACTGAATTGGAATTACAGATTGTTCGCAATGCCACTTACGACAACCTGACCAAACTCCCCAACAGGTTTCTTTTAATTGACCGCTTGGAACAGGCTATAGCAAGTTCAGGATATGAAAAGAGAAAAATAGGTCTAATTATTCTCAACTTAAATCAGTTTAGAGATATCAACGAGACTTTGGGTCATGATAGAGGCGATTTAGTTTTAATACAGGTAGCAAGTCGTCTCAATACGGTTATTCAAGAACCGGATACTCTGGCGCGTATGGACAGTGACGAATTTGCCGTTTTGCAATATAATATCAATGATATAGACTATTTGAAAAGAACTGCGACCATGATCTCCAAATCACTGGCAAAAGCGTTTATCATTGATGGTTTGTCACTGGATGTACGTGGCACAATTGGAGTTGCTTTGTTTCCAGATCATGCAACCAGCGCCAGCAACCTTTTGCGGAATGCCGATTTGGCCATGAATGTCGCCAAGCAGGATAAACGAGAATATACAATATATTCAGATGAGCTTGCCCAAAAAAGAACCACAGGCTGCTTAACACTCACGGCAGAGTTGCGGCAGGCCATAGAGCAGAATGAACTTCAGGTCTATTATCAACCGAAATTGAATGCCGTAACCGGCCGGGTCGATGAGGCGGAGGCGCTGGTGCGCTGGCAGCATAAACGCCACGGCTTCATACCTCCGGACAATTTTATTCAATTGGCTGAACGAAGCAGTCTGATAAGGGCGCTTTCTTCCTGGGTCTTAAACGAAGTGATGCGTCAGTCTTCTGCCTGGTCAAAGGAAGGAATCGATGTTTCCCTCACGGTCAATTTGTCTTCCCAGGATCTTTCCAGCCCGGATTTGCCGGATATAATAAGCGAACTGCTTACTGCCCACAAAATATCTCCCCGGAACTTAAGAGTGGAGATCACCGAGACCTCCCTGATGATTAATCATGAGATTGCTTTCCAGAACCTGACCCGTTTAGCCGAAATGGGTATAAAAAGTTCCATTGACGATTTCGGTACAGGTTATTCTTCCCTGTCCTATCTGAAAATGCTGCCGGCAAGCGAGTTGAAGATAGATAAAAGTTTTGTCATGGACATGATGGAAAACGAAAATGATGCAGTTATTGTTCGGACAATCATAGACCTGGCTCATAATCTGGGCCTGAAGGTTGTTGCGGAAGGAGTTGAAACAAAGGCACAACAGGATGAATTAATCCGTCTGGGGTGTGATTATCTGCAGGGATATGGGATTTGCAAACCGAAATATTCCACAGAATTCTCTTCCTGGCTGCAGCAGGAGAATTCTCAAAATAAAACCTCACTAACCTCCGTAAATTGATCCAGTAGTTTCTTATAAATCAAGATGTCTAAATCTTTACAATCGTGAAGGACTTCTGAATTGTCAAGATGTACAAAAAAATATAAAAGCCCCCCTGAACATCCAGGAGGGATTTTATGTGGAATAATATGTACTCTTGAAAATTATCTCCGGTCCCCCAGAAAACGGAGAAGCATCAAAAACAGGTTGATAAAATCCAGATAAAGCTTGAGCGCTCCCATTATCGCCCCTTTTCTGATTGCCGCCTCCCCGCCTTCCATAATGCCCTGCTCTCCCATACGGGTAATCTGC
>JAFDCR010000279.1 GCA_019312685.1 Deltaproteobacteria bacterium
AAAAGGGGCAGCTTCGAGTTCTGTCCGGCCGGCCTCGATCCTGGACAGGTCAAGGATATCGTTAATGAGCCTCAGCAGGTTCTCACCGGCGCTTCTTGATAGTCTGACATATTTTTTTTGCTCCTCGGACAGTCCGGACTCTAAGAGAAGATCAGCCATACCCAATATCGTATTCATAGGTGTCCGGATTTCATGGCTAATGCCTGCCAGAAAGTCGCTCTTTGCCCTGCTTGTCTTCTCCGCCTCTTCCTTGGCAATGTGCAGGGCTTTTTCGTACTCCTTTCTCTCCGAGATATCTCGTATAAGTCCTTCGACACCAGCAGGTCTGCCTTCTGAATCGTAGATAACATGCGCACTCAGTGAAGCATAGGCAGAGCTCCCGTCTTTTCTGGCAAGAAGCAGTTCATAGTCCGAAACCTTCCCGTATTTGTTGATTGCTGTCAGCGTCTTTACCCGATCGTCACCGGAAACATAAAAATAATCGGCTTTCCTGCCTATCACCTCTTCGCGGGTATATCCTGAATGCTCGGTAATAGAGGGGCTGATCTCAATGATATTACCTGCTGTGTCGGCCCGATAATATATATCCTGGACGTTCTCAAAAATTGTTCGGTACTTCTGTTCACTTTCAACAATTAGTGCTTCAGACTCTTGCCGTCTTACTAAGTCCATTATTCCGGCAAATATCCTTCTGAAAGAATTACCGGCCAACCCGCCGACTGACAACAACCCTGCTGATGCGACTTGTGTGATCTTTATCTTCATGAATACGGTTAATGCGACAGATAATCGTTGCGGCCTATCTTCCGCTTTTGGTTTTTGACACCGCTTCCTGCATGGATGTAATTCCGGCACGCACCTTCTCCATCGCATCCTGAAAGAGGGAAATCATACCACCTTGATTTAGCGCCAGATCCCTGATCATTTCCGTGGAAATGTTTTCAGAATTCATTGCAGCACGAAGGGATTCATCCGGAACAAGAAGTTCGTAGATGCCGACTCTTCCCTGGTATCCGCTATCATTACAGGCAGAACAGCCGACAGCACGATAGAATGTTGCTGGAGTGTTCGGCATCACTTCAGCCAGTAGTCTTTCTGCATCGTCCGGAAGATAGGACTCCCTGCATTTAGGACACAAACGCCTGAGAAGCCGTTGGGCGCATATGAGAACAATGGAGGAGCTGACCATGTATGGTTCAATTCCCATTTCAATAAAACGGGTTATGGTGGAAGGCGCATCGTTGGTGTGCAGGGTCGAAAGAAGAAGATGGCCGGTAAGCGCCGCCTCGACGGCAATTTCCGCTGTTTCAAGATCCCGTATCTCGCCCACCAGGATAGTATCCGGGTCCTGCCTTAAAAAGCAGCGCAGGGCACTTTTAAAGGTAAGGCCGATGGAGGAGTTGACCTGCATCTGGTTGATGCCTTCAAGCGTGTATTCGATCGGGTCCTCGGCTGTTTGGATGTTAATGTTCGGCTGATTGATTTCATTCAGGGCTGAATAGAGGGACATGGATTTCCCGGAGCCGGTTGGCCCTACATGCAGGATCATGCCGTAAGGAGACCGCAACTGCCGCCGGTATACGACAAGGGCATTCTGTGAGAAGCCCAGATCCTCAAGCGGCAGCAGCGTCTTCTGCTTGTCAAGTATGCGCATGACGATTTTCTCGCCGTAATTCATCGGCGCACATGAAACCCGGACATCAAAATCAAACGGTCTGCCCGTAAACTCTTTAAAGGCAAAACGACCGTCCTGCGGCAGACGCCGTTCAGCAATGTCCAGATTGCTCATTATTTTGATCCGGCTGGAGATGACGTTGATAAGTTCCCGCGGTTCCAGGCGGTGGATAATGTTTAACTCTCCGTCAACGCGGCAGCGGACAACAACATCCTTTTCACGCGGTTCTATATGAATATCTGAGGCCCGCATGATGTATGCCTTCTCCAGGATCGAGTTAATAAAAAGGACCAGTGGCGATGCATCAAGATCGATTTCCCGGCCGCCCAATCGACTTTCATCAGTTCCGGGGAGACTGCTATCAGAAACGCTATCTCTGTTGGAATAAAGCTCTCGAACATTTTTAACCAGATCGTCAATCTTCGTGTCCGTTTCGCTTTCGATCCGATAAACTCCTGCAATCGCCTCAGGGCTTGCGATAAACAGCTTCTCCGGCTTCATGCCGGTCAGAATATCAATGAGTTCACTGTTGAAGGGATCGGTTAGTGCAAAGGCAATTCCCTTCTGAAATCCAAGGGCAATAACTTTATTATGCTTTGAAAAACTTGGGGGCAGAACATCCATCATGATACTGCCGGTCTCAATAACCGGCAAATATTCAAGCCCGGTAAACTGGGCCATCAAAATAATGAAGCGGGATTGAGCCAATATTTGGGAATCATGCAGGGTCTCTGTCAGTTCTTCGGTATTGAACGGTTTCATCTTATCCCGTTTATCTGCCGGAATGTTGAGGAACTCGAAAAGAAAGTCCCGGAATGCAGGAAAAGTGCGATTCAGGTAACCGGCTTTTTTTTCCCGGCCGGCTGCATCTTTGCCTTTGTCTTTGCTGAGAATAAACCGCCGCCACCTGTTTTCAGTAGCGGCATGTTTCTCGATAACCGAATAAAGAAGCTGTTTATTTATCGGCTTTACCAAGAAATCCACCGCACCAAGGGAGAACGCCTTTGACTTGTTTTTTTCTGCAGAAAGGGATGTCAGAAAAATAACCGGGATAAACGTTAAATCCTCTCGTTCCTGAATTCTCCAGCATACCTCATAGCCGGACATGTCTTTCATCATGATGTCCAGAAGGATTATATCCGGCTTCTGTCTATCCAATATATCCAGCGCCTTTACACCGTTTTCGGCCCTGATCACCTTATAATTCTTCCTTGTCAACAGTTGGTCGACAAGGGCAAGGATGTCCTGATCATCATCAACCGTCAGAATCGTCATTTTTTCCATGAAGCACCTTCCCTCAGTTCATTTCCATGCCCTGATTTTTTTGCGGCTGATGCAGGCAGCCACAGACAATGCTGAGTTTATCCAGATAGTCTGCCAGAGTTTCGGTGAGGATATCCAGGGCCGATATATCCTCTGCCTCCGCCGCCTGTTCAAGGGCTCCGCCCAGTTCTGTTATCCTGTCAAAACCGTAGCCGCCGCCGGACCCCTTGATATTGTGGGCAAGATCCCTCAATGTTTCAAAATCCTCTTCTTTCAGTAATGTCCTTATTATTTCCACATCCAGCCGTTTGTTCTTAAGGTATGCAGGCACAATATCTCTTAGATCAGGATCAATCGATACAACAATTGATTTCCAGCCGTCATTTTCCATGGTCATGCCTCCAGGGAAAGTTGGAATTTAATACGATTCAATGCCCTGGCCACATTCCGGGTTTATTCCCTATAGTATAAGGGAATTAAATAAAACGTACTCCATTAAGCTGGAAAATCAGAGAGTTGAAAAAGAGAGAAAAATGAATGTAAAGTGGCAGGATAAAACTGATAATTGAAAGGTTCAGGCAATAAATTCTCTTTGTTAATCGGGCGTAAAGAAGCGCAGCCGCAGGGCATTAGTTGCGACCGATACTGAACTCAGGGCCATGGCACCGCCTGCAATCATGGGATTCAGGGTCGGGCCGCCGAATATATAGAGCAGACCGGCGGCAACCGGAACACCTATGACGTTGTAGGCAAAGGCCCAGAAGAGATTCTGTTTTATATTCCTCATGGTCGCCCGGCTGAGCGCTATGGCAGTCAGCACGCCGGAGAGTTCACCCTTCATAAGTACGATATCGCCTGATTCCACCGCCACGTCAATTCCGGTTCCCATGGCGATACCTACATCAGCAGTTGCCAGGGCCGGGGCATCATTGATGCCGTCTCCGACCATGCCGACCTTCATGCCCCTGCTCTGCAGTTCCGCCACCTTTTCAGCCTTGAAGTCGGGCAGAACCTCGGCGATCACCTCATCAATACCGGCCTGGGAACCGATCGCCCTGGCAGTGTTTTCATTGTCGCCGGTCAGCATAAAAACCCTGATCCCCATTTTTTTAAGTTTATCAATGGTTCCCGGTGCTTCCGGCTTCATCCGGTCGGCTATGGCCAGGACCGCAGTCAATTCACCGTTTAATGCCAGATAAAGGGCTGTTTTGCCCGCGGCGCCATATCCGGCCGCCTTTTCGTCTACTTCCGGATTTTTTAACGAATTTAACTGCGCCAGAATAAATTCCCTGTTGCCGAGAAGAAGTTCATTGCCCTTAATCCGGGCCTTTATGCCCTTGCCCGGAACCGCCTCAAAGGATTCGGGTTCCTC
>JAFDCR010000280.1 GCA_019312685.1 Deltaproteobacteria bacterium
ATGTGCTACTGCTGGGCGAAAACGGCACCGGCAAAGAACTTATTGCCCGCATGATCCACGAGGCCAGCGACAGGGGGGATAAGCCGTTTGTCGCGGTTAACTGCGCCTCCATACCTGAACACCTGATGGAGAGCGAATTTTTCGGCTATGAAAAAGGGGCCTTCACCGGGGCGGACCACAGCAGAAAAGGACGTTTCGAGGAAGCCAACGGCGGCACCCTGATGCTGGATGAAATTGCTGACATGCCGCTTACCATACAACCAAAGTTTTTAAGGGCCATCCAGGAGGGAGAGGGAAGCCGCCTAGGGAGCAATAAAATCATTAAATATGACTTCAGGATCATAAGCGCCACCAATAAGGATCTGCGCAAGGAGCTTGAGGAGAACCGTTTTCGGGAAGATCTTTTCTTCCGCCTGTTCTCTGTTGAGATCGGCCTTCCTCCCCTGCATAAGCGAAAAGAGGATATCGTTCCCCTGGCCCTGGGTTTTCTTGAGGAGATCAGCAGAAGGTTCAACAAAAAAATTGCCGGTTTTTCCCCGGAACTCCTGAACCTGTTCGAGGATTACAGCTGGCCCGGCAATGTCCGTCAGCTCCGCAGTGAAGTAGAACGGCTGGTGGCTCTCACCCCGGAGGGCGAGGTAATCGGTCCTGAAAAATGTTCAAGGGAACTTCTCTCCGCTACGCCGGTAATAGAACAAAAAGAAGAAACCTTGAGCAGCCTTTCCATTCCGGACCAGGTCAAGTCCCTGGAAACAAAGCTTATTGAAAAAGCTCTGGCAGACAGCAACGGCAACCGGGTCAAAGCTGCCGAGGCCCTGGGAATAACCAGGCAGGGTTTACATAAGAAAATGAAACGCTATGAAATTAAAACAAAAAGCTTATAACCCGAATGACTGTTGAAAAAAAATTATTTGCCAGCCAGGTGCGTGAAGGGCAGGTTGTTGAAGATTTGTTTATGGTTAAGGAAAGGAACCGGGCCGAAACCCGTTCCGGGAACCCCTATCTCATTTTGAGCCTCATGGACCGTTCAGGCGAAGTAGCAGGCCGGCTCTGGGATAATGTTGATGCCCAGATGTCTAAATGCGAGCCGGGAAACCTGCTGCACGTCAAGGCACTGGCCCAGACTTACCGGGGAAACCTGCAGCTCAAAATTGACTCGATCCACCAGCTTGAGAACGGTGAGGTTGACCTTTCACTTTTCCTGCCGTCATCAAAGATGAGTATTGATGATATGGCCCGGGAATTACATTCTTTGGCCCTCAGGGTAAAAAATGCTTTTTTCAATAAACTGCTGCTGAAGTTCTTTGATGACAGATCTTTTTTCAATGACTTCCAGAGAGCGCCGGCGGCAAAATCCATGCACCATGCATATCTTGGCGGGCTTCTGGAACACACCCTGGCTGTAGCGAAATTGGCTGAAATTATTGCCGGTTTTTATCCATCGCTTGACCGCGATCTGCTCATGACCGGCGCCCTTTTACATGATATAGGCAAAACAGAGGAATTTACTTTTGATACATACCCCTTTGACTACACAGACAAGGGACGCCTGATGGGTCACCTTGTCCTTGGTGCTGAAATGATCCGGGAGAGGATCAACAACTTGTCCAACTTTCCGGACGACCAGTCGACAAGGCTGCAGCACCTTGTGCTCAGTCATCACGGGCGTTACGAATTTGGCTCACCCTGCCTGCCCATGATGAGTGAAGCCTTTGTCCTGAACTTCCTTGACGACCTCGATGCAAAGCTTAACTTTATCGGCCGCCTGGAAGACCAGGCGCCGGAGACCGGTTACCAGTGGACCGACTTCCAGCGCACCCTGGAACGTTTTCTCTTTGTGAATGGACGCCTGCACACTGAATCAGAACCATCCGGGAAGGTTGTTCAGCACGATCCCGGAGAGAACGACAAACACAACTCAAAACAGCAGCAGCTCTTCTAGCCGGTATGGACCCCCCCGAACTTTGCTTTAAACATATTCTCGGCCATGAAAAGGCCAAACACCTTCTCCTGGAAGCGGCTGCCAAAAACAAAATCGGCCATGCTTATCTTTTCAGAGGCCCTGACGGTGTCGGAAAAAAAAGAACCGCTCTGGCGCTGGCAGCCTATTTAAACTGCAAAAGCCCCCTGGAAAAAGATGCCTGCTGCACCTGTGGTTCATGTCGCAAGTATAACTCAGGAAGCCATCCCGACTTCATTCACATAATTCCGGATGGAGCGGCAATAAAGATCGGACAGGTCAGGGAACTCAAGCACCAGCTTTCCTTTGCACCCCTGGAGGCCGCAGTGAGGGTGATAATCCTGGAAGATGTCCATACCATGAAACGGGAAGCGGCCAACAGCCTGTTAAAAACACTTGAAGAGCCGGCCGAGAACAACCTTCTCATCCTGACAGCGGACCAGGCAGGGGAAATCCTTCCAACAATAATCTCCCGCTGTCAGATCATACCTTTCGGTCCGCTGGATTATAAAGATATGGCCCGGGTTCTCATGCGGGAAAAGGGGATCGACAACCCCAAAGCCCTTACCGTTGCTGCCGCTGCAGAAGGAAGTCTCGGCAGAGCAATGCTGCTTTTAGAAAAAGACCTCCTCGCCTTACGGCAGGAGGTGGTCGAACACCTGCTTCTCCTGCAAAATGACCGGCCGGACACCATTGCCGAGGTATTTCGCCTGAGTGAGAAAGCTGCAGCCCTCAAAGAAAACATCTATGAGTTTCTGGCGCTTCTGCGTCTTTGGTACCGTGATCTCGTCCTCGTATCAGCCGGCCAGCCCGATTCATCTGCAGCCTGCCAAGACCTTATGGCTTCACTGCCGGCAGCGATAAAACGCTGGAATATTGCCCAGCTCAATGAAAGAATCGGCCGCCTTGACCTTGCTGAAAAACAATTATTGCGAAACTGCAGTCGCAGTTTGGTCCTTGAATCCCTTTTTTTTGATCTTATATAATGTTATAATAGTCTGTTCCGTGACATTTTGCCGATATACGGCAAATTCTTTTATTATTGCGAACAGTTAAAATATGAACCAGGAAACGAAAAACGATTACCCGGCAAAAGCCGAAGAAAGTCAACCCCCAAAACAGTCTGTCAGCCATTTCAAGGTCCAGTTCCGTCCGGCGGAGCAGCTCTTTTCAGCCTCAACCAGGCTGCAGGGCCTCCAGAAGAACGAAGTGGTAATGGTTCAGACTGAGCATGGCCTGGAACCTGCACGGCTCCTCTCCTATATTCCGGGTTGGCCGGAAACACCCGCCGAGCAAAAAGAAGTTCCTTTATCTATTGTGAGACGGTCCACCAGGGATGAAATTGCCAAATTTGAAAAATTGGACGAAATGGAGCACAGCGCTTTCCAGACCTGCTCCGGACTCATAGCAAAGCTGAACCTGCCCATGAACCTGGTCAAGGTGGAACGCTTCTTCAACGGCGGAAAAATAATTTTTTATTTTACTGCTGAAAACAGGGTTGACTTCAGAGAACTTGTCAAGAACCTGGTGCAGGAATTCAGGACCAGAGTGGAAATGCGCCAGATAGGGGTGCGACATGAAACAAAAATGCTCGGAGGGTTAGGCTGTTGCGGCCGGGAACTCTGTTGTTCCTCGTTTATTCAGAACTTTGAGTCTGTATCCATTAAGATGGCCAAGGAACAGAACCTGCCCCTCAATCCGGCAAAAATTTCCGGTGCCTGCAACAGGCTTCTCTGCTGCCTGAACTATGAGTATAAGACCTATAAATCAACCCGGAAGGAAATGCCCAAAATAGGCAAAAAAATCACCTTTAGCAATCAAACGTACAAGGTCATCCAGCATAATGTCTTAAAGGAGTCAATTGTTGTTGTTGGCCATGACGGAGAAGAATCAACCCTAAACAAAGAAGAATGGAAATCTGCAGCAGTCCAATCTGCTGAAAAAGCAAAATGAGCCTCTATATAACTACACCCATATATTATGTAAATGCCCAGCCGCATCTGGGCCATGCCTATACCACAATAGTGGCTGACACTTTCAGCCGTTTCAGAAAACTCTGCAAGGAAGACGTTCGCTTTCAGACCGGCACCGACGAACATGGTGACAAGGTTGCCGAAGCCGCTCAGGCCGCAGGCATAGCTCCCAAAGAATATGCAGACCGCATCAGCGCCATGTTCAGGGAGGCATGGCCCCCCCTGTCAATAAAGCCGGACACATTTATCCGCACCACCGATGAAGACCACATCCGGACGGTACAGGAAATTCTCCAGAAGGTCTACGACCAGGGCGATATATACCTGGGGAGCTATTCAGGTCTCTACTGCCGGGGCTGTGAACGTTTTCTGACTGATAAAGAGCTTGTGGAAGGCAAATGCCCTGATCACCAGACAACCCCGACGCCGATCTCTGAAAGTAATTACTTTTTCCGGATGAGCAAATACCAGGATTGGCTCATAGACCATATTAAGAGAAATCCGTCTTTCATCACTCCGGAACGGTACAGAAACGAGGTGCTTTCATTCCTGAGTGAACCCTTGGAGGATCTATGCATTTCCAGGCCCAAAAGCCGCCTGACCTGGGGTATATCCCTGCCTTTTGATGATGATTTTGTTACCTATGTCTGGTTCGATGCTCTCATTAACTACCTTACAGGCATCGGCTACCCTGACTCGGATGAGTTCCGCCGTTACTGGGATGCAGCCGCACATATCATCGCCAAGGATATTCTCAAGCCGCATGCCATCTACTGGCCGACAATGCTCAAGTCTATCGGCCTGCCCCCGTATAAGCACCTCCATGTTCACGGCTACTGGAACATCAACGAAGCAAAGATGTCTAAAAGTATCGGCAATGTCGTCCGGCCGGAAACACTGCGGCAGGATTACGGTGTTGATACCGTCCGCTATTTTCTCATGCGCGAGATGTCGTTCGGCCTGGATGCATCATTCAGCGATGAAAGCATTATTGCCCGTCAGAACTCCGACCTGGCAAACGACCTGGGCAACCTTTTCAGCCGGTCCCTTACCATGATCAACAAATTCACCGACGGCTTGATTCCGGCACCTGCCGGACTTTCTCGGGAAGACAAGGAACTTGCGGAGGCGGCCGTAAACATGGTAAACGAATACACAGACCAAATGAACAGTTTTGCCTTTAATCGGGCCCTGCAGGCAGTTTGGGCGGTTATCAGCCTGGCAAACAAATATATCGTCACAACTGAGCCCTGGGTGCTTGCCAAGGACAAGACAAAGGCTGACCGGCTCAATACGGTTCTTTATAACCTGGCTGAAACCTTGCGGCTTATTACTCTGGTTCTGTCGCCGGTTATGCCGGAAACAGGCTTAAAGATGGCTTTGGCTTTGGGAAATACCGAAGCTGAATTCAACAACCAGAACCTGATTGATCATTGTGCTTGGGGGTTAACAGCTTCCGGGATGAAAATAAAACTCGGCGATTCCCTGTTTCCCCGGCTTGAAAAAAAATCCAAAACAGGTTCCAAGGACAGTAAAGGGAAAAAGAAGGAAAAAGGTTCCCCGGAAGACAAAAAAAATGCTGACAATGCAGCAAATTTGGTATCTTTTGATGATTTCAAAAAGCTCGATTTACGGGTTGCGGAAATCAAGGCGGCAGAAAAAATCAAAAAGTCGGAACGATTACTCAAACTTACGGTTACAGCACCGGAGGAGCGTACACTGGTGGCAGGCATTGCCGAATATTACCAACCGGAAGAACTTGTCGGCCGCCAGGTTATTATGGTTGCCAACCTTAAACCGGTAAAACTTATGGGTGTTACTTCCCACGGCATGGTACTGGCGGCACGTGATGAACAGGGCAGGCTCACCCTTACATCCCCTGGGGAGGAAATCTCTCCGGGAAGCAAGGTATCGTAATACTAAACACATAAGGATCATGAAATAATGTTTCTGATAAGTAATTTCTTATTTGCCCTGGCAAAACTGGTGGAAATATTGCTTGGCGTCTATATGTGGATTGTTATCGGGCGGGCCATAATCTCCTGGGTGAATCCGGATCCCTATAACCCCATTGTCCGTTTTCTTCATGAGGTTACTGAACCGCTTCTATCACGTATACGGCGGATGATACCAGTAATTGGCGGCTCCATCGATTTTTCACCGATGATCCTGATACTCGCCATTTATTTTCTGATGAGTTTTCTCGTGCCAACCCTTAAGCATATGGCTGCAGCCATAGGATAACTTAATGGAGAAGGAAAAATGAAAATTACTCCGCAGGATATTATTGACAAGGAATTCAAGGTTAAATTCAGGGGTTTTGACATGGCCGAGGTTGACGCCTTTCTTAATGAAGTGGCGGAAATTTTTTTCAAGCTCTCGGAAGAAAACACCCTTCTCAACGAGAGGATTGCAGCCCTGGAGGAAAAAAGGGCATCAGCCACCAAGGCTAAAGGCCGGGCACGGATGGAGCTGCCCCCAGAACTGGGCAATTTTCTTAAGAAGCTTAACCAGGATACGGCTGCTATTAATGTCGGCCTTGAATCCCTCAAGCAGGATCGCTCGGACTTAGTATCTCTCGAAAAAAACATGCAAGAGATTATCGAATCTCTGAAGCACGCTGAAACGACGGAGCCACAGGCCCCGCTTGAACTGCCTGCAGAACTGAGCGGCACGTTACAAGAACTTAAAACCGGCTCCGAAGCCATGGCGACTGAACTGTTAACCCTTAAAGAGAGCCTCCAATCCTTTGAGTCACTGAAGATAGGTCTCGCAGATATTGCTGCCGCAGTCAAGGAACCCGAGCCCGAATTGGCTGCTCAAGAGGATACAAGTGCTGAACTGCAAGAAACCCTGGAAGAACTCCGGCAGAGAATTGAAGCCATTGGGACTGAAATGACTGCCGTTAAAGAGGACCGCCAGACTTTCGAGTCTCTGAAAAAAAGCCTTGAAAATATTGTCTCAGTTATCAAAGAGGGAGAGCCCTCTTCAGCCCCACATGCCCTTGGTGCAAGCGTTGAACTGAAAGAAACCCTGGAAGAACTCCGGCAGAAAACTGAAACCATTGGGGCAGAAATGGCTGCCTTTAAAGAAGAAATAGGTTCTATCCGGTTGGCCAGCGAAGAGACACAAGGAGAACTCCTTGACCAGCTCAAATCATATTTCGATAAATTTGAGGAAAAACTTTCCACAGCTGCTCCCGCAGCTCTGCCTGCTGGAGAAATACCAAAACCAGGGGCGGCTGCAATTGTTGGGGATGAACTGCCGGAAGACACGAGAGTGCCGGAAGATGAAGAGCAGGGTGGACTTGATGATGATGAGGAGGAGCTGGAATTCTTAAGTGAGAATGACATCCTTGATGTTGAAAAACTCAGGGGGATCTTTCAGTCTGTCCTGGATGTTGCTACCGACGCCCCAAGTACCCATGAAGACGATGAGGACACCAGTTCTGAACTCTTGTTTTTTGATGACAGCTATGTTGATGAGGAAGATGAGCCGGAAGTATCTTTTTCCCTGGATGAAAAGGATGTTGACAAAGAACAGGAAAAAGCAGGAAATGCTTAAGAAGGGTTATTACTGCTTTCATTTTTATGGATTGTATCGAGAACCTGAAGAACACCATTGTTTTTAAGGTTTATGTTCAACCGCGCGCCTCAAGAAACGGAATTGCAGGAATGCACGGCTGTGCCATAAAAATACATGTAACTGCACCACCGGTTGATAACAAGGCCAATGGGGCGGTTATTCGTTTTTTTGCTGATCTTTTTGGTGTACCTAAATCTGAAATTTCATTAAAAAGCGGCAGACACGGGCGCCATAAAAAGGTAGCTATTAAGAACCTAGCCCTTGAGGAGGCACGAGCAACTCTTTCCAGGGCATTATCCAACCAGTGATCAGGTGAACCGCCATGAAAAAATTAATTTCATACCTCATTGTTCTATTTCTTGTCACTCCGGTAATTACATGGGCTGAATGCCTAAAAGGCGACTGCCGGAACGGTGTCGGTGTCTATGCCTTCCCGGACGGGGGAAAATATACCGGAGAGTTTGCTGACGGAAAGTTTTCCGGGGAGGGCAAACTTGATTTTGCTGACGGCAACCGCTATGTGGGTACATTTAAAAACGGCCTTCTCCATGGAAAAGGTACATTTACCTATGTTGACGGTTCTATTTACCAAGGCGAATTTAAAAATGATATGAAAAACGGAAAAGGCACCCTAACCTTTCCGGATAAAAATAAATACGAAGGTGATTTTGTTGACAATAAATTTCATGGTAAAGGCACCTTTAACTATAACGACGGCCGTATATATAAAGGGGAATATAAAGACGGCTTGAGTCACGGCAAGGGCGTCCTGCAGTCTCCAGATGGCGAAGTATACATAGGAGAGTTTAAAGAGGGATTGAGTCACGGCAAAGGAATCCTTTTTTCCGACGGCAGGGTTTATAAGGGCGAATTCAAAGAAGGTTGGCATACCGGCAAAGGGACCATTACCTATTATGATAAGTCAAAGGAAATTGGGGAATGGAAAGACGGTGAATATGTTGTCACCCAAAAAATAAAAGCGCCCAAAGGAAAAAAAGATAAAACCTCGGAAGAAGAGGACCTTTTTATCAGTGATGATTATCTGGAGAGTGAAGAAGAGGGGGATTTTTTCACCGCGGAAGAAATTAGCGAATTGAAAGATCAATTTGTCAAAGAGCCCCAGACACTTGAGGATGATATCTTTGCCGACGAAGATTTAGTGGAAGAGGAGCAAGGTCAGGAAGATATTGCTGCCGAGGCAGACCTGGCTTTTGAGCAGGAAGAGGAGGAGTATATTCCCGCCGGCGAAGAGTTTGGAGAAGAACCGGAGCAAGAGGATATTGTTATTGACGCAGGTTTTGAAACTGAACAGGAGGAAGAGGATATCTTGGACGAGGAAGAGGATGTCTTGGACGAGGAAGAGATGGAGGAAGAGGAATAATTCCCAGGTTATACAAGCCGGGCCATTATCCTGTTGGCCAGGGTCATACCCCTTTTTGTCAACCGCAGCATGTTGTGCTTTTCTTCCAGCAATCCCTGCTCAATAAGATCTTTCAGCGTTTTTCCGTAGTATCTGCCGGGGGTTATGCCATACCTCCTCCGGAGCCTTGCTATTGAAACCCCTTCT
The DNA here is from genome assembly GCA_019312685.1 of Deltaproteobacteria bacterium. GTDB lineage: Bacteria > Desulfobacterota > Desulfobulbia > Desulfobulbales > BM004 > BM004. The sequence continues at coordinate 9,086 of JAFDCR010000280.1, forward strand.
GTCATTCGCAATCCCATCACCACCGATTCCCTGAACCGTGCCTCAAGCGGCAAAAACTCCCCATCCTTATACGGTTTCTGCTTTATCATAAGCTTTTTCATAAAGCGTTCAGGGTCTTCGTCATTCTGTATTCTTACGCCGGAAAAACAGGAAAAAGCGCCGCACCCCAGACCGATATAGCTGCCGTTTTCCCAGTAGTTAATATTATGGATACTCCGGAATCCCTTGCGGGCATAATTTGATATTTCATATTGCGTATACCCGCTCTCAGACAGGGTCTCCCGGGCAGACTCATACATCGCCAGGACAGCACCCTCGCCTGGAATATCAAGGCTTCCCAGGCTAACCTGCTCTGCAAAAGGGGTTCCCTCTTCAATTGTCAACTCATAGACAGAAAGGTGTTCCGGGTGTAATCCAACAGCAGCCTGCAAAGAGTTTTTCCAGGTTGCCAGGTCCTGACCGGGCAGGCCGTACATCAGATCAAGGCTTATATTTTTAAAATCTGCATCCCTCGCAAGCCCGACAACTTCAAAACAGTCCTGAGCCGTATGTTCTCTGCCGAGCAATCTCAGCATGGTATCTGAAAATGACTGGACCCCTATGCTGAGCCGGTTGACGCCGGCCTGCTTTAACCTTCTCAGCATTTCCCGGTTGACAGTCTTTGGGTTAACCTCCATGGTCACTTCAGGATATTGTTCTTCAGTTGAGGTAAAGTCAAACTCAGCCAGACATCTTTCAATAAAGTCGGCCATGACCTCGCTATCGACAGTTGAGGGCGTTCCTCCCCCTACATAGAGAGAAATGAATTGTCTGGCTCTGGTCCAGGGGTGGGCTGCCATATCCTCGGCCTGCTGAACCAGGGTCTGCATATATCTGACTATAAAGTCGTTGTTCTTACCGGGATAGGATACAAATGAACAATACGGGCACTTTGTCCGGCAAAAGGGGATATGGATGTAAATGGATGCAGCTCCCTCGAATGTTTCAGGGCCCACCTTATTTTCTATCGGTTTATGCATCTAAAATAAATCCTACTGTTCCAGCATCCTGCTGCACTCTTCGCCGATTCTTGTCATTATGCCATGATCGGCAAAACTGTAAGTTGTATCTGAATGACCGATGATCAAATGATCCAGCAGTCTGATATTCATGAAAGAGCACGCCAGATAGAGGGTGCGGGTGAGTTGAAAGTCCTGGCTTGAAGGCTCAAGGCTGCCCGAAGGGTGGTTGTGGGCAAGCACTAAAGCGGCTGCATTAAATTTCAGGGCAAGCTTTATCAGTTCACGCGGGTAAATGGTGTTTGCCGCAACAGTTCCCCGGGCTACTACCCGGGTGTCCACTATGGCATGGGCCGAATCCAGAAAAATTACGCTCAAGACTTCATGCTTTAAGTCACGCATGGAGTGGATCAGGTACTCGACAACATGTTGGGAAGAATGAATATATTTTTTATTCTTCAGCCGTTGCCTTAAATACCTTCTTGCCACCGCATGCAGAAAGTGAATGGCGAAACTGTTATTTGGGCCGACACCTTTTATTTTCTGGATTTCAGAGGCCGGGGCTTCCAGCACACTGGGCAGCGAACCAAACTGTTTCAGCAGGGCCCTTGCCTCCTGTTTACAGTCCTTCCTGGGCATACCAAGAATAAGCAAAAGCTCAAGCACCTCCGCATCAGTGAAGGCCTCAATGCCTTTTTGTTGAAATTTGTTCCTGAGCCTCTGTCTGTGCCCAGTACCCTTATTTTGCCAATCCTCTTTCTTCACCGTTAGTTCTCAGCCTGCTGAATTTATAATATTTATGTGCTTCTTAACTCTTTACAGGTAATAACAATACCTGTAGCAGAAGGTGAAAGGAGTATTTGATGAGCCTTTAACGGATTTAGTAAAAATTCTAGGAATTGCGGAGCGTCCTATTACGAACTGTTTGAGGGGGAACCCCCGAGTTTTCGTAATAGAGTGGAGCAATCCGTAGAATTTAAGAAATCCGTTAACCAGCGAAGAAAAACA
>JAFDCR010000281.1 GCA_019312685.1 Deltaproteobacteria bacterium
AAGCTTGTACAGCTGCAAAGCTGTTTCCAGGCTCTGTATCTGGATTTTAGCCTTCATGCGTCTGGCTTCATCCGGCCGGCCGATAATCCTCGGTACAATAAGACCGGCCAGAATGCCCAGGATGACTAAAACAACCATGATTTCTATCAGGGTAAAACCCTGATTATTCAATCTCTTTTTATTGTTGAACATGAATCGACTCACCTCAGTTTTTTATAAAAGATAACGCAATATTATCCATTATGCCATATCATGCAATATTTCATCCAGTTCAACCGATCATCTGGTTCATCTCAAAAATCGGCAGCAGGATTGAAATTACGATGAATCCGACCACAACTGCCATTAAGAGGATCATTACAGGCTCAATCAGTGCGGTCATGCCGGTAATACGTGTTTCAACCTCCCGTTCATAGGCATCAGCGATTTTATGCAGCATACCTTCCAGATCGCCGCTTTGCTCGCCAACCGACACCATCTGCCTGAAAACAGGAGGGAACCAGACAGACCTGCTTAAAGCAAGGCTTAAGCTTTTTCCAGCCTGAATATCATCCATGGCATCATCAATAACATCCCCGATTAAAACATTGTTGACGATATTACGAACAATCTGCAGGGAGGTTATAAGCGGCACACCGCTCTGCAGAAGGCTGCCAAGGGTTCTGCCGAACCGGGATAAAGCTATCTTTCTGTTTATCTGTCCGATAACCGGCAGACGAAGTTTTAACGTATCCCATATGTAGCGGCCCTTTGGTTTCTTTACCGCCTCTTTTATGATTGCAATAACTGCAACGATAATTGCCAAAATCACCCACCAGTACGACCGCATGAAATCACTGAACCAGATAAGTATGGTGGTGGGTAGGGGAAGCACCTGTTTCATCTCTGTAAAAATACGTGTCAGGTTCGGCACCACGAAGCTCAACAGGAAAAACAGAACCCCGGCACCGATTAACGCCATGAAGATCGGATATACCAAGGCCGCCTTGAAACGTCCTTTCAGGGCCTGCTGATGTTCTCCGAAATCCGCCAGTCTTTCCAAGACAACGTCAAGGGAACCGGATGCTTCACCTGCCCGGACCATGTTGATATAGATATTTGAAAAAAGTTTCTGGTGACGGGAGAGGGAAGCGGTCAAGCTGTTTCCTTCATTCACGGATTCCTTGATCTGGGCAATGATCTTTTTCAGTGCTGCTCCCGTAGTCTGTTCCATGAGTGCATCAAGGGCGGCAACCAGCGGTATTCCGGCATTGAGCAGGGTGGCAAGCTGGCGGGTCAAGGCATGAATGTCATCATCCGATATCCTGTTAAAAATGGCGGGAAAAGAATAACTTCCGCCCGGCTCTGTTTTTGCCTTTGGGGTTGTCTCCCTCACCTGAACAGGATATTTCCCTGATGCCCTGAGCTTCTGACGGGCTACCACGGTGGAGTCGGCATCTATAATGCCGGTTATATTCTTGCCGCCCCGGTCAAGGGCTGTATATTCATAAACAGGCATAATAAATCAATAGACAATACACTGTGTTTTCAGAAAGTAAGGTACCCATGCTCCCCCATAGGTGTCAATAAAATTCACAGCGTGAAATCAACAGATTTCCACCAGTTCAATATCAAAGGTCAGATCCTTACCTGCCAGGGGAGGGTTTGCATCAAGGGTTATGTTCTGCTCATCCGTCTTAATAACGGTAACATGGATAAGTTCACCGCTCGGACTTCCCATTTCCAGACGCTGGCCGATCTCCGGATTAATGCCGGGAGGAATATGTTTTCTGTCCACAACCATTATCATGCTTGGATTCTGTTCACCATAGGCCTTTATGCAGGGAATTTCGACTGTCTTTTTATCGCCGACTCTCATCCCGATTACCGCCTCCTCAAAACCGGGAATAACCTGGCGGCTTCCTATCCTGAATTGCAGCGGTTCGCGGCCGCTGGACGAATCAAATACCGAACCGTCCTGCAGTCTGCCGGTGTAATGAATTTTCACTGTCTTCCCTTCTTTTGCCTGCGTCATTGTTTACTCCTGTAGATTTTACTTCATATTAATTGCTTTAAACCGTTATCATATCTTTAACATGTCAGTACATTCTTGCAAGAAAACAAAACCCCGACAGCCGTTAGCTGAAGGGGTCTGTCCTTTGAAAAAAGGATTCCTGATTCCAGCTTTTTACAAGAAAGCTACATAACCTGGGCGGCCTCCTCCTTATCAACAAAAAGATGGACATCCTGCTGCGGAAACGGAATGCTGATACCTGCTTCATCAAGTCCATTTTTGATACGTTCCGTCAGCGCAAAACGCACGTCCCAGTAATCTGCGGTCTTCACCCAGGGCCTGAACACCAGATTCACACTGGAATCACCAAGTTCGGCAACAGCGACTGTCGGCGCCGGCTCCTGCAGCACGCGGGATTCCTCCCTTGCCAGCCTCTCAAGAATCTCCTTTGTCTGCGCCATATCATCGCTGTAACTGATTCCCACTACCAGGTCAATACGTCTTTTATCCTTGGCATTAATATTGGTTATGATGTCACTGATAATTTTATTGTTCGGCACAATGACCAGCTGATTATCAGCAGTACAGAAAAGTGTATTGAAAATGGTTATCTTCTCAACCTTTGCAGTAATCCCTGCAGTCGAAACCACATCGCCGATGGTGAAAGGTCTGAACATAACCAGCATGACCCCGGCGGCAAAATTGGATAATGAGTCCTTCAAGGCAAGACCGACGGCCAGGCCTGCAGCACCCACGATTGTCAGAAATGAGGTTGTATTGATTCCCAGCCTCCCGGCTGCAGCAATTACAACCAGAACAATGAGGGTATAATATGTAAGGTTGGTCAGAAAATTTACAATGGTTGCATCAACCTTGTTTTTCTCCATTATTTTTGCAAGGAGGTTGGCAATCCGGCGGGAGAGCCATTTCCCCACAATGAAAATCAGGATGGCCCCGATAATATTGAGAGTATATAAAGAAATCCATGTCTGAAGAGCATCAACATTTATGTCCATCTTTAATCCTCCTGAAAAAGTATTAATCCCGCCTGAGCATTCAACTCATTACTTTGATGACTATTTTACTGAATATGCAGAACTACCAGAAATGATTCTCAAGATACAATATATTCTTTATGGGAGCTACTTTAGCCATAATTCTTATACGGCGTGAATTAATCCAACATCAAAAATCGGACAGATCAACATGCCAACCCAAGCGGAACCGGCTGTGGCAATTGGGGCAGATAAGGTATATCTCTGCTTGGCTTCTGCCATCCGGAACCTTGAAGGAAACATGGAAACCGTCTGTATAACCGCAGGCCGGGCACGTATAGATTTCTCCTTCCGGCTTGATGTTGCCAACCTTATCCTTGGCTCCCATATCCATTGGAAACTCCTTCAGGGTTGAAATATATCCGACAGTAACAGTTTGATCCTGTGCTGGTTTATTTATTTCTTATTCTGGAATTTTTTAAGATATTTTGCGATTCTCACAAAACGGGTTGGATTTACGATCTTGTCGTTATAGTGAATCTCGTAATGTACATGGGGTCCTGTACTTCTGCCGGTGCTGCCAACCAAACCGATAACCTGTCCCCTTTCCACAGGATCACCCTTTTCACGAAATTTTTTTGCATATGGGCATATTTTGTTACAAAGCCGTTGCCATGGTCAATCAGAATATAGTATCCGTCTCCTTTTGTATAATTCTCTATTTTGACTTCCCCGTCGGCAGTCGCCTTGACATCTGTTCCCCTCATTCCCCTGATATCAACCCCCCGGTGATATGCCTTCTTGCCATTGATCGGGTCGTTTCGCCAGCCGAATCTTGAGGTAATGACCCCTGGAACAGGTGGGCCAAGCGGCACATTCTGGATTGTGTCCAGATACTGGTCTGTCCGCATTATAAGCTCATCCCCGGTATTCCCGACAGAGCTGGTAAAAGGTCCACCGCTATTCTTGCTGCTTTCCTGAATCTTAATATCAACACCCACCAGGTTCAGGATTGACTCTATTACCCTGCTCTTATTATCCAGGTCCGCCACAGCAGTATCAAGCAGAACCGCCTTTTCCTCCTGCAAAACAGCTATCCTGTTTTTCAGCCACTCGTTGCTCATTCTTAAGGACTGCAGTTCAGTCAAATGCATATCCGCTTCATAACCGGCATATTTTTTCTTCAGTTCCAAATTTTTTAAATAAAGACTGAATCCAGCCCAGGAGCCGACTGCAAGGATAAGCAGAAAAACAACGGGCAGAGAAATCCTTTCCTGCAAAGCGGAAACAAACCTGCTTGCCTGTCTTTCAATATTTGATTCCCCTTTCACTGGTCGGTTCGTCATACCTATATATATCCTTTATCTTTATAAAATTTTAACCCGGCTTGTATTCTTTAACTTTGCATAAGAGCCGCCGGCGAGAATAATACTTAGAATAAGCGCAGTCAATAAAAAAAACTTGTTGTCCTCCAGCTTGAAAAAATACTTTCTGCTTTAAAATCAAAATATTAAGAAGGATTCACAGCCTTGGCGAAGATCCTGATTGGGGCGGGATATCCCTCCACTGTCAGGGAGGAATCGGACTTATCGATAAAATCCTCATACGATTCAAAAGCCATCCAGTCGGTTCGCCGCTGTTCCCGGCTGGACATCGGATGCGAAAAGAATATCTTCACATCAGTAAAACCGGCCCGGGACAGCCAGTTAGCCAGACAGGGAGCGGTCGGGACAAAATAGGTTCCCGGAACTTTGGCATAACGATGTGCTGGAAAGAGCGCCTGCGGTTCTTCCCCGGGAATTCCCTGGGACTCCACGATCAGAACACCTCCAGGGCTCATGGCACTCCTGATATCCCGCAGTACATCCACTGGCGAGGAACGGTGATACAGAATGCCCATGAGAAAGACGACATCGAAACAGTTCCTGTAGAGCTTGATATGCTCAACACCAAGCAGTTCGACAGCCAGATTCTCTACCCCGGCAAAAGAATTCAGGGTTTTAAAGGTATAATAATGCTGCAGGTACGGCTCAAAGCCAAGCACCAGTTCAGGTTCATGTTGGGTCATCCTGAACATATAGTAACCGTTATTGCACCCTATGTCAGCCACGATCTTGCCACGCAGGTCAGGCAGTTCAGGCAGTACCCGGTTCCATTTGCGTTCACTGCGCCATTCAGCGTCGATGCTGATCCCGAACACCTCGAACGGTCCCTTGCGCCAAGGCATGAAATCCCGCATAACCTGATATACTTTTTCCCTGTCCTGCTCTGAAAGTTCGTCAGCCTGGCCGATTGTCACAACATCTCCTGAGAAGTCGCAATAACCGGCCCTTATATGTTTCACCCTTTCATAAGGAAGACGTAAGCGTTCCACCCCCTTCTTACCCAGGTCCAGCCAGCGTTCCTTTTCCTGCAGTAAAGCAAGTATTGCCTTACGATCAACATTGGGGAGGAGATTTACATATTGCATGGGAATTCAGGAAGACCTTTATTTGAAGGCCGCAAAAGACACGAAGTTGAACCATTGGAAAAAGGTGGCAACGCTGGAGAAGCCGGCCGCCTCAAGCAGCTTGATATTTTCCTGAATGGTATTTGGGATCAGGACGTTTTCCAACGCCTCGCGCTTATTGGCAATTTCCAGTTCGGAATACCCCCGTCTCATCTTATAACGATGGTATGAATCCAGGAATTGCCGCTCAAGATATTTATCCCGGCAGACGATTTTTTCACTGAGGATCAAAACTCCCCCTTTGCGCAATCCTCTGTAGATCTTCTGCAGAAAATCCTGCCTGACCTCGGGTTTAATGAATTGCAGAGTGTAATTCATTATGACTGCCCCGGCCCCGGAAAATTCAGCCCGGGTGATATCCTGCTCCATAAAGTCAATCCTGTCCTGCATGGAAAACATTTCCACTTTGCGTAATGCCTTGTCGAGCATGGCCTTTGAATTATCAATCCCGACAAACTTGATGCTTTTTGTCTGCAGTTCTCTGGCAAGAACAATCAGGGTCGTGGCAGTCGAACAGCCAAGGTCATAAACCGTATCACCTGCCTGCAATGACCGCTCCAGTATTTCTGCGATCATTTCAATAACCTGCCTGTAAAAGGGAACCGAGCGGTCAAGCATGTCGTCAAAAACCTCAGCCACCCGTTCATCAAAGACAAACTTCTCTGCCGGACCTTTATATTCAAAAAGATTATCGCGGGCCATATTTATTTTATCCGCATTTACGCTTGATGTTATTTTGCCTCATCATCAAACGAACCATATTTTTCTTCTTCTGCATAATAATCATCAAAGCCTACTATCTTCTGCAATTCCTCAAAATCAAGTAATCCTTCCGAACGACCGTCCTGCTTCAGGTCGAGCAATGCCTTCTGCATGGCATGGATGGACGCATTCAGCAGGGTAAGAGGATAAGCGGCAATCTTGTATCCCATCTTTTCAAGCTCTCCTGGAGGAACAAAGGGGGTTTTACCCTGTTCAACCATATTTGCCATTTTCACCCCTTTCAGATCGGAACAGAACCTGTGCATCTCTTCTTCAGAGCGAGGCGCTTCCAGAAAAAGCACATCGGCGCCGCAATCCTCAAATGCCTGCATGCGCCAGAGCGCTTCATCAAGTCCCTGGGTTTCCCGGGCATCAGTCCGGGCAATAATTATTAAATCGTTACCAATCTCCCGCCGGGCATCTACTGCAGCCTGAATCCTGCTCACCGCCTCATGCCTGCTTACAACCTGTTTACCACGGGTATGCCCGCACCTCTTTGGGGCAAGCTGATCCTCTATCATTATTCCACTGAAACCGGCCGCGAAAAACCCCTGGACCGTGCGCTTTACATTCATGGCATTACCATAGCCGGTATCGCCGTCACCGATGACCGGAATTTTTACCGCCGCGCAGATATTCCTTCCCTGTTCAACCATCTCGCCATAGGAAATCAAACCCGTATCAGGCAAACCGAGCCGGGTGGCAGATACTCCAAAACCGCTCATAAAAGTAAGGGCAAATCCGGCACGCTCAATGAGCCTGGCTGAAATAGCATCATAGCAGCAAGGCATGAGCAGCAGCCCGGGCTCATTTAAAAGTCGCCTGACAACGTTACTACCTGATTCCATTATTTTCCTTTCTTTTTAGACTGGTTATTGGGGCCTGAATCCTGGAAATGCTGTTGATATTCACGGCAGCTTTATCCTGTGTGCATCTTCCCGGTCGGGATTGGCCCGAAAAAGCAGCAGGGTCTTGCCCAGAATCTGCACTATTTCAGCGCCGGTTTTTTCAGCAAGTGCCGCAGCCGCTTCATTGCGGTCCAAAAGACAGCCATTGCCGATCTTGATCTTCACCAGTTCATGCGCAGCAAGAACAGCATTCGCGGCGATAACGACATTTTTGCTCAAACCGTCTCGGCCCAGAATGACAAGGGGTTTCAGGTGATGTCCCAAGCCTCGCAGGTGGCGTTTCTGTTTGCCGGTAAGTTTTTTGTTTTTAAGTGTTGCACCCATAATATTTAAAAGTTTTTTCATAAAATATATTTAA
>JAFDCR010000282.1 GCA_019312685.1 Deltaproteobacteria bacterium
CCATGTTCAATGGCTTTCAGAATAAAGGATCTGGCCGGTTCAATGCCGCCGATCAGTTCAACGATAATGCTGATATCAGGATCGGAGAATAATTCGTCGACATTCTTGGTCAGACTGACCCGGCCGTTGTCGGAGATATGGTCCGGCAGGGATTCCACCATGATATCGGCAACCCTGGTCAACCGGATCGAAGCGCCGACTCTTTTTTCAAGTCTTTCCCGCTGTTTATAGAGGACCTGGGCTAAACCGCTGCCCACGGTGCCAAAACCGATCAAACCGATTTTTATTTCCTGCATGTAACTACTCCTGAAATCCGCTATGGTTTTTATCTATTGGCTGGCCTATCGGACGGCTTTATTCAATCATTTCCCCTGCAAGGGTACAAGAAATACCCTCTTTAGGTTCTGATGTCAAAAGATAAGTGAAGACAGGGTTCAAGGAGTCAAGGTTTGTCGGCATAAGCAACTGTCGACGATTGACACAAGGGTTCAGGGGGAAGAACAATTCATTTGCAACATTTCTGTTTTTGCCGGGACGTAAAGATTATAATTCAGAATTAAGGTTGAGATCAAGGTTAAAGCTGTGGAAAATAAAACTCTGTGCCTTGCGCCTCTCAGTCCTCAACACTCAGTCATTTATTCACGACCCCTCGACCCCTTAATTTATTGCCGTCCGCCAAATTTTATTTGCATCAAATTTTATATGGTATATAGTTGCCTTTTTAAAAAAATGAATGGTGCTTCAGTCGAGGGGTCGTCATGAAGCTAATTATTTAATGGAATCAGTTTCTTTTAAACCTACAGATGAATCAAAGAAAAAGGAGCGGCAGATGAACATTTTGGTATTCGGACCCAATGGAAGCGGCAAGGGCACCCAAGGCGCCATTGTCCAGAAGAAATATAATATGCCCCATATCGAATCAGGTGCTATTTTCAGGCAGAATATCGGCGGAGGCACTGAACTCGGCAAGGCGGCCAAGGAGTATATTGACCGGGGTGACCTGGTACCGGATGATATCACCATACCCATGATCCTTGACCGTCTTAAGGAAGACGACTGCAAAGCAGGGTGGCTGCTGGACGGTTTTCCCCGCAATAAGGTTCAGGCGGAAACCCTTGACAAGGCCCTGAAAGAGGCGGGCATGAATCTGGATTACGTCATCGAGATAGTCCTGGACAGAGATGTGGCAAAGCTGCGTATCACCGGCCGCCGGCTCTGTGTGAACGATAATAACCATCCGAATCACATCGCCTTTGATGCCATCAAGCCGGTGGAAAAGGAAGGTAAACTGGTCTGCCGTGTATGCGGCGGTGATTTGAAAACCAGGCCGGATGATCAGGATGACGAGGCTATCGATAAACGCCATAACATCTATTACGACGACAATACCGGGACTATGGCGGCGGTACACTATTTCAAGTCGGTTGAAGGCCCCAAAGTGATATCCGTTGACGGCGGTCCATCGATCCAGGAAGTAAACGATGCCATAATGAATCAGCTGCAGTAATTGGGCATCGGGAAATATTATTTTCTGTGGCGGGCCTGACGGGTCCGCCACTTTTTTTTACAAAAAAACAACTTAACCTCTAAAACTTGACGCTTTCTGCATTATATTGATATACTGACGAATGGTTTTTTTCAGACGGCGCTGCCGTCAATGATTTTGCTTGCAATACTAGCAACATATTGGATCAATTCCGATTTTGTTTTAGACAGGAGTAAGTTCAATGCCACTTTTTGATTTTGTCTGTCGTTCCTGCGGCAAAGAATTCGAAGCCCTTGTCATGGGGAGCAGTAAACCGAGTTGTCCGGACTGTAAAAGCAAGGACCTGGCCAAACAGATGTCGGTTTTCGCCCACCGGAGCGGCACCGATTCATCTTCGTCCGGAGGTTCGGGCAGCGGGTCTGCATGCGGCGGTTGCACAAGCTCCAGCTGCAGTACCTGTCATTAGTATAAAAGGTCTTAATTTCCGAAGTTAATAACCCAACATGGATTTTTATCATGAGAAAGCACATTAAAATAGGCACGCGCGGCAGTCTTCTGGCAACAACGCAATCCACCTGGGTAAAAAATCAGATCGAGGCCCAGCATCCGGACGTTACGGTTAAGTTGGTCAGGATTGTGACCAAGGGGGATAAGATTCTTGATGTACCTCTTGCCAAGGTGGGCGGCAAGGGGTTGTTCGTTAAGGAAATCGAGGAGGCCCTGCTGCGAAGGGATGTTGACTTAGCGGTCCACAGCATGAAGGATGTGCCCTCGGAATTGCCGGAAGAGCTGCACCTGGGAATTATTCCGCTGCGGGAAAATCCCCATGATGCCTTTATTTCAAACAACTATGCTTCTTTAAACGAGTTACCTTACGGGGCAACAGTCGGCACCAGCAGCCTGCGGCGTCGGGCCCAGCTTGCCGCCCTGCGGCCGGATCTTGATATCGTCGACCTGCGCGGCAACCTTGATACCCGTCTCCGTAAGCTGGATGAAGGACAGTTTGAAGCTATCATTCTGGCAGCGGCAGGATTGAACCGGTTGGGTATGAGCAGCAGGGCAACAGGATATTTTACTGCAAAGGAAATGCTTCCTGCTGTCGGACAGGGAGCCCTTGGTATAGAACTGCGGAAGGATGATGCAGAGCTGCTGGACGGTCTTTCATTCCTCAATGATGAAAACACAACTATAGCTGTTACAGCGGAGCGGTCTTTTCTGTTCCGCCTTGAAGGAGGCTGCCAGGTTCCCATCGGTGCATTTGCCGAAGTTGAAAACGGTACGGTGGAACTGACCGGACTGGTCGCCTCGATTGACGGCAAAACAGTTTTAAAGGAATCCATGCAGGGACCGAGTGTCGAGGCGTGGGAGCTTGGAACCAGTTTGGCTGACAAGCTGCTTGATCAGGGGGGCAGGGAAATTTTAAAAGAAGTTTACGGTCAGGAGTAATCCGGCAAATGAAAGGTGCTATTATAAAAGTATGAACAGTTTGTCTTTAAATAAATCCGTCAAAAATAGTTCCGCGCCCATGGTGTATCTCGTAGGGGCGGGCCCCGGCGATCCAAGCCTGATAACCGTCAGGGGCAAACAATTACTGGAGAAGGCCGAGGTAGTCATCTATGATTACCTGGCCAGCAGCAAACTTCTCAAATATGTGCCCAAGGGGGCAGAGTTTATTTATGCCGGAAAGCGGGGAGGGATCAAACACACCCACACCCAGGCGGAAATAAACCAGATGCTTATTGACCGGGCCCGGTCCGGTCGAAGGGTAGTCAGATTGAAAGGCGGTGATCCTTTTATCTTCGGCCGGGGCGGAGAGGAGATAGAGGAACTGGTTAACGCGGGCATACTATTTGAGGTAGTGCCGGGAGTTACATCAGCTACCGCGGCGGCAACATACGCCGGTATTCCCATTACCCACAGGGAGTATACCTCAACGGTTGCTTTTGTTACGGGGCATGAAGACCCGACAAAGAAAAACAGCAATATTGCCTGGGATAAGCTTGCCACCGGAGTCGGTACGATCGTGGTGTATATGGGGATTAAGAATCTGGAATCCATCACGGCGAAGATGATCAAGTATGGCCGTGACCCTAAAACTCCTGTTGCAGTAGTACGCTGGGCCTCTACTTCCGAGCAGCGGACGGTAGTCGGCAATCTGGAAAATATTGCCGAGGTTGTCAGGAAAAACGAAATAACCCCCCCGTCTCTTATAGTGATCGGCGAAGTTGTCAACCTGAGGGATACCATTAACTGGTACGAGAAAAGACCGCTGTTCAGCAAGCGTATTGTTGTTACGCGGACCAGGGAACAGGCGAGTGAGCTGGTGAATCTTCTGGAGAATTTTGGCGCTGAATGCCTTGAGTATCCTACAATTTCCCTTGAACCGGTTGAATCCTATGAGATTCTGGACCGGGCCCTGGAAGAGATAGATACCTACCATTGGCTCCTGTTTACCAGTATCAATGCAGTTGATTATTTTTTTAAACGTCTGTTTGAGTTGGGCATGGATGTCCGGAATCTTAAAGGTCCCAAAATTGGAGCAGTCGGAAGGATCACGGCGGAAGCGCTGGCCGGAAGGGGCATCAGAGCCGATCTGCTTCCCGGGGAATATACCGGAGACGGTCTGGCCGAGTCATTGATCAGGGAAAACGTCGCCGGCTTGAAAATAATCATACCAAGAGCCTTGAAGGCAAGGGAGATACTGCCTGAGAGATTGAGAGATGCCGGTGCGGAAGTAACGGTAGCCCCTGTGTA
>JAFDCR010000283.1 GCA_019312685.1 Deltaproteobacteria bacterium
AAAGAAATCCTTGGGTTCTGCTGACATGGGAATACTGATACTCTTATGGGTTGTTATAAGAAAACCGCCTTCAGGTTTTTTTTGTTTTATGCGACAGTTCTTGAAAGTCCAGGAGTTGTTCAGCCAGTTAGCGGAATCTGCGTTCAGAAACATCTGAAGGTTATAGTTGCTATCCCAGCTGGTAAAGAGGAAATTATCAAAGCGGTTACTTTCCCGGCTGTGTTTTTCAAATGAATAGAAGCCGCTTTCGTCCTTGTAATAGAAACGGTTTTTTTTGAGTATACCCCTGGGTTTTTCCTGCCTGACCTGTTCGTAAAAAATTTTATTGGTATGTGCTGTCGCCGGCGGCACAATCCATTCGGCAAACGCTAAAGTCAGCAGGCTGAATACGATAGCAGTTACGGTAATGGGGACAGTAATGCGAAAGGTATGGATTCCAACGGCTTTCAAGGCAAGGATCTCACCGTGATGATTTAGAAGCCCCAGTACTATGATGCCGCCAAGCAGGATAATAACCGGAATCAGCTGTTCAACGATCAATGGTGTTTTGAGGAAAAAATATTTTGCGGCCAGCCCGAAACCTTTCTTGGCTTCGATGAAATCATCGATCCGTTCAAAAAAATCTATAAGAAGATAGATTGTTACCAGGGCTGCCAGGACAAAAAAAAGATTTTTTACAAACTGTCTGAATAGGTAGCGGTCCAGAAGGATCATCTTATCCTCCTCTTTAACCAAGGTATTTTACTGAAAACACCATGAAGAGTATCATAAAATTTTTCCAGAAAAACCGTATGTGTTTCTTGTGCGACCTTCTGGAGAATAAACACTGTCAGGAAAAGAAAAATCAGATTTGGCAGCCACATGGATATAGCAGCGGGCAAAACCAAGGTCTCACTTATTCTCTTTGCTGCGGTTAGGAAAACGTAATACAGAATAAAGGTGGCCAGGCCAAAGGAAATTCCGATGGTCCTGTGCCTGGGACCGGAAAGAAATCCCAGCGGAAAGCCGAGTATTGTCAGGATAAAACAGCCTACCGGCAGGGCAAGCCGTTTATGGTATTCATTCAGAAAAGTAGCTCCGATTGAATTTTTCCCCAGCCGTGCAGCTTCTGCCAGAAGCTCAGCCTGCAACATGGTTGATCTGCCGACTTTGGCAAGGGGATTTGTCCGGGGAGTTTCCAGGGGCAGATTCATATCATAATTGTTAAAGGTAATTGTCTGGACAGTATCACCATTACCGCGGTGTAACGTCCCGTTAATTAAAGAAACTGCAAGTATGCCCGTTTCCATATTTGACGAGACCGTACCCGACTCAGAAATAATTGTTACAGGATGTTTAGGGTCCCTCATGTCAGAAATATATACACCCTCCCAGGTCTGGTTTTGGGGGTCAATATTATCTGCATAGAGAACAACATCACCCAGACTTTCACTGAAACGTTTCTCATGCACGGCCCGTTCAATCCTTTCACTGGCCAGTTGGAAGGCAAGTTCAGCTTTAGCCCTGTTACCGGCAGGAATGAGGTGAATGGAAAAGAAACCGGTGAGCACAGCTGTGCTGAGGGCAACTATGATGACCGGAGGGAGCATTTTATAAAGGCTGATGCCGCTAGCCCTCAAAACCATCAGCTCATTTTCGTTGTTGATATGGGTGGTTCCCAGTATAACTCCCATCATGCTTGCCATTGGCAGGGCAAACAGAAGAAGTTGCGGAGTGAAATAAGCATATAATCTGATAAAATCAATAAAATTGATATTATAATCCAGAATAATATCGAGTATGGGGATGAGTTTCCCAAGGAAAAGTATGCTGGTTAGTATGACAAGACTGGCATAGAAAGGGGCAAGGACCTGGTTGACCAGGTATGTATAAAGTAATCTCGGCATGGTTTGTTAAATGGATTTTATCTTGTTGTAATCCCGCAGGGTTACTTGACACTATTGACGAAAACAGTGTAACAAGGCTCATAGGTCTCTGCAAGTATAATGGCATTAAGCATGATGTCCGGCAAACATCCTCCCGGAGGCATGATAGGTGATGTTTGATGTCCGGTAGACTTGACATTGAGGGTAAGACAATGTAATGGGTTTATCCTTAATTGAACTGGTAGGGAAAAGGAAAGCCCCACCCTTATGTCAAGCGGCCCTGTTGGATAAAACACATAAATCGTTATGCAGTCATTGGTTGAACTGTACAAGGTAAAAGCGAACCCACCCAGTCTGGCTGACAACACGGGTGATCTTGATCGTTTGAGAAAAGTTATCACGGGTATTCTCAAAGGAAAGAGTCCTGTGGTGCCTTATTCCCGTATTGCACCAGTAGCTGAAGCTTTCAGGCAATCAGGGTTTAATGGCTATGCAGCAGTTATCCATTATCCCAACGGCCCAAGGCTTGTTGATTTTTATGCTGAAGCCCCGCAATTCTTGCTTGGTATGGCCCTTGATCTCGGCACAACCCACCTTGAGGCGTCACTTGTCAATCTCCTGGACGGCAAGGTGCTGGCGCGAGCTGCAGAAGAAAACGCGCAGTTGGAATTCGGCACCGACATTCTGGCAAGAATTCATTTCGCCCCGACAAAAGTTAATGATAAGAGCGGCCTGGATCTACTGCATGAGAAGGTGGTTGACTCAATACATAAGCTGGCGGCCGACTTGACCGGAAGGATCAATCAACAGGCAAATGAAATAGTGGCTCTGGCTGTTTCCGGGAATACAACCATGGCACATTTTTTTCTGAAACAGAATCCCCATCATCTCTGCCGTGAACCCTATATTCCGGTGGTAAATGCGCCTGACCCTTTTGCAGCAGCCGAATTGGGGTTGAACCTGCATCCGGCGGCAATCATCTGGGTCATGCCGAGCATCGGCAGTTACTTCGGAGGCGACCTGATTTCAGGTATCCTGGCCAGCGGTCTTGACCAGCAGGAAAAAACCTGCATGCTGATTGATGTTGGTACCAACGCCGAGGTGGTGGTCGGCAACCGTGACTGGCTTATTGCATGTGCCGGAGCAGCGGGACCGGCACTGGAAGGAGGTGTGGCCCGCATGGGAATGCGGGCCGGAGTCGGAGCCATAGAGCACTGCTCAATTGATCCGGAAACCGGGAAACTCGACTATCAAACCATTGGCAATGAACCTGCAAAAGGGATCTGCGGCTCTGGCGTTATTGATTTGGTAGCAGGCCTTTACCTTGCGAGAATCATCGATATCCGGGGAAAGTTCAGGCCGGATCAGCCGCAGGCAGCAGGACGAATAATTGAACAGGCTGACGGCCTGGCTTATGTTGTGGTTCCGGCTGAAGAGGCCCGCGGGGATACCCCGATCCTCTTAAGTCAGGTGGATATCGACGCCCTGATGCGTTCAAAGGCAGCAATGTACTCAATTCTGACCACGATCACCAACCAGGTTGGGGTTGAATTCAGGGATCTTCACCATATATATGTTTCCGGGGCCTTCGGCAAGCATATCTCTCCCCGCCAGGCAATAGTTCTCGGTATGCTGCCGGATCTGCCCCTTGAAATATACCGGTCTCTCGGTAACAGTTCTCTGACAGGGGCCCAAATGATACTCACCGATGGGGAGACAAGAGACAGATACCTTGAAGTTGCGGCAAAGATCACTTATGTTGAATTGAACGTCAATCAGGAATTCATGATCCGGTTCTCGGGCTCCCGTTTCATCCCCCACACCGATCATACCCTGTTCCCCTCAGTGCCTTTTTACGTCGAGTCTTGAGAGTACATTTTTCTGTTAACTTGCAAGGCATATCAAATGCATGTTATTATCCATCCTTTGCGAAAAAATATAATCCCCTGGAAAAGGGTATTGATACAGGTATTTCATTTTTGAAAGTAAAGAGAAGAAAATCCGCCAGGAACAACAGGTTCTGTACGGCTCCACGCAATACTGCTAAAGAAAGACTCAAGCAGTTCTGGGATATTTTCCAGAAAGACGATGATGTCCTGATCGTCATTAATGCCGATCCGGATGCCCTGGCATGCTCAATGGCTGTCAAGCGGCTTCTGCGCTACAGGGTTAAAAGTATTGCCATAGGCTATCCAAACGAGGTCAGGAGACTGAGTAACTTGACCATGATGGAGGTGCTCAGGATCCAGGCTGAGAGACTGCAGAATCTCAAACTCAATGATTACAGCAAGAAGGTGATGCTCGACTCGCAGCCGCCCCATCTGCCGATTTTTGAAAATATCCAGTTTGATGCGATCATTGATCACCATCCGTTAACCAGCGGCTGGGAGGCAACCTATGTCGACATCAGGCCGGACTACGGAGCAGCCTCTTCAATGCTGGTCGAGTATCTTCGGGCGGCGGAGTTAAAGCCGTCTGTTCATCTGGCTACCGCTCTTTTTTATGCCATCAAGGTTGACACCCATAATTTTGAAAAGAAGGCGCGTATTGCCGATGCCATTTCATTCCGCTATCTTTTTGATATTGCCAACCAGAACCTGGTGCGGAAGATCGAACTTTCAGAACTGCGTATGTCGGAACTGTCCTATTTTAAGACAGCCCTGGCAGAAATGAAGGTAAGCAAGAGACGGCTCTATGCCCATGTCGGTCGTGTCAGGAGTCCAGATATACTTGTAATCATTGCTGATTTTTTGAGCCAGGTGCATGATATCTCCTGGGTTTTTGTATCGGGTATTCATGGTGAACGGCTGGTAGTGATATTCCGTTGCGACGGGTATAAGAGAAATGCAGGCAAACTGGCGATCAAGATTTTTGGTGAGAAGGGTGTGGCCGGTGGGCACAGGGAGGCGGCAAGGGCGGAAGTGCCTTTGAAGAATCTCGAGCTGCAGGACAAACCATTTACCACAGTGACCTTAAAAAAATTAGCGACCGAGCATCTGTAAATAACTGACAGCCTGTGGGCTGACATTATATAAAATATTTCATAAACCATCCTTGAGGCGGTATGAAGTTAAAGCCAGCAACATTGGCCATGATCC
>JAFDCR010000284.1 GCA_019312685.1 Deltaproteobacteria bacterium
ATTCCTGAAGACCGAATAGGGAAAATTTTTACGCCGTTTTACACGAACAAAAATAGAGGTACCGGCTTGGGACTTGCCATCGTTAAAAACATCATCGAAGAGCACAACGGAACGATTGAAGTTGAAAGCGAAACAGGCCAGGGAGCAACCTTTATTATTTCCCTTCCCCAGAAATAGCCTGCCTTTAAAATTTCCTAATTCAGCAATAATTTGCTATTGCCATATTGACCACATTGTGGCACTTTAGAGCTTAAAGGAGATTTTTGATATAGAAGGCCTCACTGCTTCCTTCCATTTTCATTGCCAGTTGCATCCCAATACTTATGAAAGTAGTGAGGCTTTCTTGCCTGGAAATTGCTTTCCAGCTTGTTTCTTCCATCTTCGGTTACTTTTGATCCTCCATTTCAGATAGTCAAAATTCCCAGTTCACAATTTTCTGCGAATTCTACCGCAAAATTGTTTCTATTATTGCAAGATAGCTACACTCACTCACTACCAGACTACCCCTTTCCCATACTCATCAATCCATAAAAACACTTTGGCTTCTTATATTTTCAGATTAAGATAACAATTGATCCTATGAAAAACTGCCAGGGAGGATGCCATGAAGAGAACAGCGATTCTGTTAACAATTATTCTGTTTGCCCTACTTGAATTATCTGAAGCAAATGACAGGATTTTTGTAAATATAGGCACCGGCGGGTTGACCGGGGTCTATTATCCAGCCGGCGGCGCTATCAGCCGAATGATCAACAGAAAAAGCAAAGTGTATGGCATCAAGTTGCACCCGGAATCAACCGACGGCTCTGTCTATAATATCAACGCCGTCTTAAACGGCGACCTTGAATTAGGCTTAGCCCAGTCAGACCGCCAGTACCAAGCTTATCACGGCCTGGCCGAATGGTCTCAGATTGGCCCTCGAAAGGAATTGCGCTCGCTCTTTTCCATCCATCCGGAATCTATTACCCTGGTCGCTACCGAAACAAGCGAAGTCAAAAAAGTAATCGATCTGATTGGTAAAAGGGTAAGTATCGGTAACCCGGGTTCCGGCCAGATGCAGAATTCCAAGGATGTCCTGGCTGCATCCGGCGTCAGCCTCGAAGCCATTGAGGCCAAGCAGGTCATGCCTATCAAGGCACCCGAGCTGCTTAAGGAAGGGGAAATCGACGCCTTTTTCTACACGGTCGGCCATCCCAACAGCAACATAAAAGAGGCCACCACCGGTTGTACCAAGGTGAATATTATCCCCATCACCGGTCCCGGCATTGATGCCCTTCTGCAAAAACATTCCTATTATTCCAGGACAGTGATACCGGCCGATCTATACTTCAGTTACGGTGCCAAGGAAGATATTGAAACTATTGGGGTCAAGGCCACACTTGTAGCTTCCAGTAAACTGGACGATAATATTGTCTATGTTATTACCAAGGAAGTATTTGACAATCTTGAAAGGTTCAAGACACTTCACCCGGCCCTTGCTCTACTGACCAGGGAGAACATGCTGCAAGGATTATCAGCGCCTATCCATCAAGGGGCCCTTAAGTATTACAAAGAGGCAGGCCTGGTAAAATATATCAATCCGGATTTAATTAAGTAACTGTACTTCAGCTCATGATTACATCATCAGGGCGAGCATTTCCCGGACCGCCTGGTCGAGTCCGACAAAAATTGCCCGCGCCATAATGGCATGCCCGATACTCAACTCCTCTATGGTTTCCAATGCTGCAATCCTTGAGGTATTGACATAGTTAAGACCATGCCCGGCATTCACTCTCAGGCCGGCTTCATATGCCTCTTCAGCGGCAGCGGCAATCAGCTGGAATTCCTGCTCCATTTCCTCTTCGCTGGCCGCATCACTGTATCTGCCTGTATGAATTTCAACAAAAGTGGCCCCGACCTTGCTGGACGCCTGAATCTGTTTTGAATCAGGATCGATAAACAGACTTACCGGAATACCGGCCTTACTCATCCGGGCGATCACACCCTTTAATTTCTTTTTCTGCCCGGCTACATTCAAGCCGCCCTCGGTTGTCAGCTCCTTTCTTTTTTCAGGAACGAGGGTGACCATATCAGGCTTAAGTTCCAGGGCAAATTCTATTATCTCCTTTGCGGCGCCCATTTCCAGGTTAAGTTTCGTCTTAACCGTCTGCCGCAGCAATCTGACATCCCTGTCCTGGATATGCCTCCGGTCCTCACGCAGGTGAACCACAATGCCTTCGGCGCCTGCCAGTTCACAAAGGCCTGCTGCAAGCACCGGATCAGGCTCGCTTATGCCGCGGGCCTCACGTAATGTTGCCACATGATCAACATTGACAGCGAGTCGTATCATTTCCTCTCTCCTTTTTCCTGTTAAGTCCTGTAATAGTTCCTTTTCCTTGCGAAACATCCTCTCGGCTTCCGGATCCGACTTTTCATGATCATAACCCAGAAGATGCAGAAAGCCGTGCACAAGCAGTATATCCAGACGCCGGTGCACTGAAATTCCATCAATCCGGGCCTCACGGGCAGCGGTTTCCACCGAAATGACAAGATCTCCGAGCAGATTTCCTGCCATTGCCACATCTTCTCCCTCGGTGAGAGAAAAAGCCAGGACATTTGTCGGGCCGCTCCTGCCCCGCCAGGTTTTATTTAATTCGGCAATTTCCCGGTCGCCGACCAGGACAACACTCAATTCCGCCCCGGACATCCCGGCCCTTTCGAGCAGAATTCCGGCGGTCTTTAAAACATGTGGTTCATTGACCCGGGGCAGTCTGCCCTGGAAATCATTTCTGAAAAGAATCGGCATTGCGGGTAATCAGAGCATGTAATTTATTATTGTCAAAACCTACTTTTTTCTTGATCTCTGTTGGGTGCTTTTACTTTTACGTGATCCCTCTTTTTTGGCATAGGCGCGAATGATCTGCTGCACCAGCGGATGCCGTACCACATCAATATCAGAAAAAGTACTAAAACCTATTCCCTTTATCCGCTTTAAAATATGCGCCGCCTCCACCAGGCCCGACTGCTTTCCCCTTGGAAGGTCTATCTGGGTAATATCTCCAGTTATAACAGCCTTGGAATCAAAACCTAAACGGGTCAGAAACATTTTCATCTGTTCATGGGATGTATTCTGGGCTTCATCGAGGATGACAAAGGCACTGTTCAAGGTCCGTCCTCTCATGAAGGCAAGGGGGGCGATTTCAACAATGCCTCTTTCAACATATTCAAGCACCTTTTCCCTGCCCAGCATGTCATTTAAGGCATCATACAGCGGCCGCAGATACGGGTCCACCTTCTGGGCCATGTCGCCGGGCAGAAAACCGAGACTTTCACCTGCTTCAACAGCCGGACGGGTCAGGATTATATTTTTGACCTGACTGGAGATCAATGCTGAAATGGCCATTGCAACCGCCAGGTAGGTTTTACCTGTACCGGCCGGGCCGATTCCAAAGACAATGTCATTCTGTCTGATTGAATCAATGTATTTTTTCTGATTGATGCTCTTGGGAGAAACTACGCGTTTATTGGCGGTTATATAGACACTGTCAAGAAATATTTCCTTCAGGTTCGCCTTGGAGGAGCGTTCCAGAATTCGCAATCCATAGGCCACATCTGAAGGATATATCGGATATCCGGCCTTGAGAAGTTCAAAAAGTTGCTGAAGGGCCCTTTCGGCTAATTCCACTTCATGCTTTAACCCCTTAAGGGTTAATTCATTGCCGCGGGCCTTTACTGAAACGCCGACTGCCTCCTCAATCGTTGTCAGGTTTTTATTGAGATCACCGTATAAAAGTCTTGCAAGATTATTATCTTCGAATTCAAGTTTTATTTCAGGCATGTGTTCAGATTCTTTCCGCTTCCCGTTATCGCTGCTTTGCGAGTTCAGCTTCAATCATTTTACTGATGGCACCAAACCCACGTTTTTTCAGTTTTCTCCCATTGACAAAAATAGTTGGCGTCCCTGTTATCCCCGCCTTTTTTGCTTCGGCAATATCCTGTTCAATTTTTTTTCGAACGGAAGGCCGCATCATATCCAGAGAGAACTTCTTCAGATCAAGACCGAGATTCCGGGCGATCTCCGGATATTTATCCTCATGTAATTTTCCCTGTTGCAGAAAAAGTTCATCGTGATACTCCCAGAACCTGCCCTGTTCCGCTGCAGCCATGGAAGCAAGGGCTGCGGGAAAAGCCTGTTTGTGGAAATCAAGCGGATAATGCTTGAAAACAACTTTTACACTTTCCGGGTACCTGTCGAGCACCTGCTCGAACAACGGCATTAACCTGCCGCAGTAAGGTCATTGGAAATCACTGAATACGGCAACGACGATTCCGGCATCCGACGGGCCGAGAAAAGGGGAACCGTCCAGATTGAATTCAACGATTAAATGTATATCAACTGTTTTCAGGGTTTTGCGTTTACTGTCAATGAGAAGGAGCTGGTCTCCCTTGGAAGATATCGCTATATCGGTCACAGACGGCTCAACCTGGACCGTCCCGACCTGCTTGCCGTCAATGGAATAGATAAGCACCTCTGCCTTATCGGTGAGGATAAAGGCCAGATCACCGGTTTGGGCTCTGGCAACATCTATCGGCGTTTCAGCAAGCTGAACCGCGCCTGAAACCTCCCAGTCAACTTCTGTCCTGGCCGTAAATGGGATTAAACTTATAATCAGTGATAAAAATGCTGCCATCGCAGCCTTGCAAAATATTGTCATATAACTTGCCTCTGTTTTGTAAAACAATGTTTATATGCCAAATTGATTTGAATTAACCTCAGTAAAAACTTCAATTAACCTCCATATCAATAATCTGCATCTCATTGCCCCTGGTGATCTTGATCGCACCGGAATTACACTCAGGACATGAAAAAATATAACGTTCTTCAGATTCAAACTGTGTGCCGCATTCTCGACAGAAACCGCCAATGGGAATATACTCAATAATCAGCTCAGCCTGACTTGCCGGAGTTCCGGCCTTTGCCATGTCAAAGGCAAAAACAAGTGCATCAGGAAGCAGGCCGGCAGCCTTTCCGACTTTAAGTCTGACCGATTCTATCGAATGGTAACCTTCTTTTAAGCAAAGCTCTGAAACTGTTTCAATCAGGCTCATGGCAATGGATGCCTCATGCATTCTCGGAATCATCCTCCAGTTTCTTCAATACTTCATCAAAAAGTTTAAGGGATTCTTTGCCTGCCTCAACATCCACCTTTTGGATGGCAAAACCTGCATGCACGAGTACGTAATCACCTATCTCTGCCTCCTCGGGCAGAAGCATGAGATTTACCTGCCTTCTGGCCCCATACACCTCAATGGTTGCCAACAGGCCTTCTTTGCTGACAATTTTTGATGGTATAGCTACACACATTCAGAATCTCCCCTAGTTAAAATGGACCACACAAGTATAAGAGTATGAATAATTTCCGGAATATTCAATCTAATATAAATCCTTGACCCCAATTAACCTATTTGAGTGTCATTTTTAATTATTTATAGTAGTTATAAGTAACTCATATGACTTGCGCAAGTATTATTGTTCATTGACATTCTGCAAGCCATATTGTAACCATTCACTGCAGTTGTTGGCCGGAAAAATTCAATCTTATGAATATTGTAATCACTTATATACCTTCATTGTCGTTATGCGGTTTTCCAGGAGATAAAAATGCCTGCCATTTTAGTTGTTGATGATGAATTGAGTATGCGTGAATTTCTGAAGATCCTTCTTGAAAAAGAGGGATATCAGGTCTCCACTGCACCTGAAGCGGCAATTGCACTTGATCTCATAAATAAGCAGGACTTCAACCTGGTAATCTCAGATATAAAAATGCCCGGTATGGGCGGCCTCACCCTCCTTGAAAAAATCAAGGAAATCAACAACACCCTACCCGTAATCATGATCACGGCATTTGCCTCGCCGGATAATGCGGTTATCGCCATGAAAAGCGGGGCATTTGATTATATTACCAAACCGTTCAAAGTTGATGAAATCCTAAAGATTATCAAGTCGGCTATCTCAGCCGCCGCGCCTGTCATCGTAGATGAGATAACTTCCGATACCGAGTCCTTTGAAGGCATCATCGGCAACAGCCATGAAATGGTTAAGATATACAATCTTATTTCACGCATTGCCCCTACTCCTGCAAGTATTTTGATTTATGGAGAATCGGGAACGGGCAAGGAGCTGGTTGCCCAGGCAATACATAATTTAAGCAAAGTATCGGATAATCCTTTTGTTCCCATCACCTGCAGCGCGATTCCGGAAAGCCTCCTGGAAAGTGAACTCTTCGGGCATGTCAAAGGAGCATTCACCGGTGCCATTTCAAACAAGATCGGCCTCTTTGAGCTTGCCGACGGCGGCAGTGTGTTTCTTGACGAAATCGGCGAGTTGACCCCTCTTATCCAGACCAAGCTTTTACGGGTCCTGCAGGAAAGGGAATTGAAACGTGTCGGCGGCACTGACACCATCAAGGTAAATGTCAGGATTATTGCCGCAACCAATAAAAATCTGGAAAATGAAATCATGGAGGGAAGGTTCCGTAAAGACCTGTTTTATCGCCTGGCAGTTGTTCCGATCCGGGTACCGCCTTTAAGGGAAAGAAAGAGAGATGTGCCGCTGCTGGTAAAACATTTCCTGAAAAAATATTCGGACAAGATGGGGAAGGAGGTACAGGAAATATCATCCTATGCCATGAAAGTCCTGATGGATTACGATTACCCCGGTAATGTCCGCGAACTGGAAAACATTATTGAACGTGGAGTTGCCCTTGAATCATCCAATATCATTCTCCCTGAAAGCCTTACTCTTTCAACTTATAAAAAAGAAGGCAAACCAGTGGAAAAATCACAGGCTTTTATTGCCGTTGAATCAGAAGACGAGCTGTACGATCAGGGCCTTGATGAAGTCATGACAAAACTTGAAAAACAGATGATAGAACATGCCCTTGGGAAAACCGACAACTCGAAAATCAGGGCTGCAGAACTTTTAAAGATCAGCTTCCGCTCGCTCCGTTATAAAGTGCAAAAATACGATATCAAATAAGAAAAAAACCGGAATAAAGATAGTTGAAATGCTGGAAAAACTAATAGCAAAACCGGTTGAAGATGAAAAGACGGCGACACTTTTCAAAAAACAGCTGCACTTGATGCTTTTTCTCCGTGTGGTGCTGCTGACCCTTCTCTTGGGTATTAATGTCCTTCTGCAGTCATCCGATAAGAATATTATTACCCCCCCCTTAAATTATATAATTGTATTTGTCGGAGTCGTTTATCTCTTTACAATAGCATCCGCCCTGATCCTGAATTTCATCAGACGCTATTCCACGTTCACCTATATTCAGCTTCTGATGGACGTTCTTCTCATCTCAATACTCCTCTTCTACAGTGGGGGAAGTCAGTCCATTTTTGCCATTCTCTATCTTTTCCCGATCATTGCCGGAGGCATTATCCTTTCCCGCAGAGGCGGACTGGCGGCAGCGGCGGCTTCCACCCTGGCATATGGCTTCATACTTTACCTGGAATATTTCGGCTATCATCCGCAATATTTAGATGATTTCTGGTACATACCTCTTCAGGATATCCGCTCAATTCTCAACTTTTTCTCTATCCACGGACTTGTATTCTTTATCACGGCCATATTAAGTTCCCTGCTTTCAGAACGGCTGCGGCGCACGGAAAAGGAACTGATAAGTACAACCTTAAAGTATGACCAGCTGTCGGAACTGTATAAAAAGATTTTCGATGATATTCCTTCCGGAATTATCGTGCTGAACCAGAAAAATATTATTTCGTTTAATCCCTCTTCAGAACATATTACCGGCTTTCGGTTCAATGAGGTGGTCGGCAAAAACATAAATCTGCCTTTTCCCGGTATCAAGCTCGACGCAGAAATGAATTTCCGGTCTGAAGTTGAGATTACCACTAAGGACAGAAAAAAAATCCCTATCGGTTACTCCGCTGCCAGGCTGAACATGCCCGGCACAGATGACGATTTCCGGATTGTTACCCTCCAGGATCTCAGCCGGACAAAGGAAATGGAAAGAAAGATTATACAGGCTGAGAAAATGGCCACTATCGGAGAAATGTCGGCAGGTATTGCACATGAACTGCGCAATCCATTGGCGGCAATCTCCGGCGCAGCCGAGCTGATAGATGCCAGTGGCGATATCAAACCCCAGAATCAGGGACTGATGAATATAATTACCAGGGAATGTAACCGATTACAGAACAGTATTAATGACTTCCTGACCTTTTCAAAACCGCTTGAACCTGAAAAAGAGTGGGTTCCCCTGCTTCCACTTGTGCAGGAATTAATCCAACTCCTGCAGCATACTGAGGATTGGCCTGAAAATTGTAAGTCATTTATTGAAATACCCGAAAAAATGGCCTGCTGGGCCGACCCCGAACAGATAAGACAGGTGCTGCTTAATATCTTTCATAACAGCTGTGTGGCCTTAAGAGACAGGACGGGTGAAATCAGAATCAGGGCAGAGGAAGTTACTGACGATTCAGGGATTGATAAGACCTTTATCACAGTTTCCGATAACGGTGCAGGCATCCCTGATCTTATAATTGAAAAAATCTATGAGCCTTTTTTTACCACCCATGAAAACGGAACCGGCCTGGGGCTTTCCATTGCAAGGCAGATAGCCACCACCCATGGAGGAGGGATCATTATCAGCAGCGTAGAGCATCAGGGAACGACCGCGGAAATATGGCTGCCTCTGCCCTGATCACTCTTTTTCTTTCCTTACATTGGCGCCGAGTGCCTGAAGTTTTCCCACCATATCCTCATAACCCCTTTCAAGATGATATATTCTTGAAATCTCTGTGATACCCTCTGCAGCAAGACGGGCTACAACCAGTGAGGCACTGGCCCTGAGATCCGTGGCCATTACTCTGGCGCCTTTAAGCCGTTTACTGCCTTTCACGATGGCACTGTTGCCGTTGATTTTTATCTCGGCCCCCATACGCTTTAATTCAGCCACATGCATGAACCTGTTCTCAAATATTTTCTCAGTGATAACACTCAGTCCGTTTGCCATGGACATCAGAGCCATGAGTTGTGCCTGAAGATCGGTCGGGAAACCCGGATATGGCTGGGTTTTAATATCCACGCTTTGGATTTTAGAGGGTCTTGAGACAAAGAAAGAATTCTCCGTTTCTTCTATAATGAGACCGGCTGCTTTTAATTTTTCCGTTAGGGCGGGCAAATGGTTGGGATTGCAGTTTCTTAACGTAACCTCTCCACCGGTGGCCCCCACAGCCACCATATATGTGCCGGTCTCGATCCGGTCCGGAATTGTGGTGACTTCTGCAGGCCTTAAATCCTTTACCCCATGAATGATCAGCCGGTCAGTATCCTTTCCTTCAATATCTGCTCCCATGCTTATCAGCATATCGATGAGATTACCCACCTCAGGCTCCCGGGCGGCATTCTTGATCACGGTCACACCTTTTGCCAGAACAGAAGCCATGAGGATATTTTCCGTCCCGGTTACCGAAGGAATATCAAAATAAATATTTCCGCCTGAAAGACGGTTTCCGGTGGAAGCATTAACATAACCCTCTTCCAGATCGAGACGGGCTCCCATTTTTGACAATCCATCAAGATGGAAATCAATCGGTCTTGCCCCGATAGCACAGCCGCCCGGCAGGGAAACCCTTGCTTTCCTCATCCGGGCAAGCAGCGGGCCTAAAACCAGAATGGACGCCCGCATGGTTTTAACCAGATCATAGGAGGCCTCCAGGTTGGTTAATGCTTCAGTGTTAATGGACAAGACATTGCCATCCCGCTTCCATACTGCACCAAAACTTTCCAGTAAGGCGAGAATTGTCTTGGTGTCCCTAAGGTCCGGGACATTACGAATCACATGCCAGCCGGGCGCAAGCAGGGTGGCAGCAATCAGAGGCAGTGCCGCATTCTTGGCCCCGCTTATGTTTATTTCACCCTGAAGTTTTCGTCCGCCTTCAATAATTAATTTATCCATAACTCCTGCTGATAACCCCGAGAGATTTTATTCTAGTTAACAACTACCCATAAAAGGGGTGCATAAAGGTGACCCTGAAAGGGTCTTTGTTCACTGTAATAAAATGTTTTTGTTTTTAGACGCCATTTCACGCAGCCGAGCAGCGGAAAAATAACCGGATTAGCGCGAGGACTGTCTGAGCGAAGCGAGTTTCGCAGCGCCCGGTTATTTTGAAGCAGCGCAGG
>JAFDCR010000285.1 GCA_019312685.1 Deltaproteobacteria bacterium
AAGCTTATGTTTCAGTATCCGGGCAAAGGTGACAACCTTGGGTCCCTTGGCAAAACTGTCCCGGATAATGTGTTCCTCAGGGAAATAGGTACTGACCGCCGCCTGGACCGGAACTTCATTTTCAGTCTTCTCTATTTCCCTTTTCTCAAGATTTGAATGAAGGTAATCAAGATCCTCCCGGCTGTCCTTGATCCTCAGGGCATAAAAAGACTTTTGCGCATTGGTAAGGGTTTCGTCGACATTAGGGAATTGCGGCAGAATCTGCGGATAGCG
Source organism: Deltaproteobacteria bacterium (assembly GCA_019312685.1). Taxonomy (GTDB): domain Bacteria; phylum Desulfobacterota; class Desulfobulbia; order Desulfobulbales; family BM004; genus BM004. Next base: position 274 of record JAFDCR010000285.1, read on the forward strand.
GGGCGAAAAGAGAAGGCATTTTTCGCCTTCAACAACTGTTTTGCCGTACCCGAGCGCTATCTGGGCGATACCGTCATCTGCATTCATTTTCCCCACCGGATAATAATTGTATGACTTTGCCACCCCCGAGATTGCCGGATACATAAAGTCTCCTTGCTGCCTTCCGGCCAGAATCTGGATTATAACCGCCATTGAGTCCCTGCTGGCCGAATACTTTTCTTTTTCAACCGCAAAGGCCCGGGGACCGGCAAAATAGGTGGAGGCATAAACGAGTTTGACCGCCCTGATCAATTGCTCGAGCCGTATTGTTTCACCGGGATGATTATTGGGCAGCATATATGTTTCAAAGAGGCCGGCAAACGGTCTGGAAAAGGCATCTTCCAATATGCTGGAGGACCGGACACAGAGAGGTTTATGTACCTGCTGCAGGAAAATTTTCAGGTCCTTTTCGATCCAGGCCGGAAATTCCGCTGCCAGAAAAAGTGCTGCTATCTTTTCATTGCTTTTGCCTTCATAATCGATAAAGAGGTTGTTCTGTTCCATGAAGGCACGGAATCCTTCTGTTGTTATTACAAGAGTTGGAGGGATGGAAATATCAAATTGTGGGTATTTATCACTGAGCCATCTGTTATTATGAAACTGCAGAGACATGAAAGCAAGACCGAGCGCCTTGTTCCCCATGGATCCATGCCCGATTTTTACAAAATGCATTATCTCTGCATCAAAGTCTCGTTCGGCAAAATGCGCTATACCTCCCTTTTCCCTGAAAATCCGTACCGCATGAACCTGCTCGATAAGGGTCCGGCGTAATTCTTCCACACTGTCAAAATCCTGAATGCGGCTTTCATGCATTTTCGAAGCAAGACCGATCTCCGACCTGGCCATTACCCAGTTGGAGAAATGGTTATTCTCAGCATGATACAGAAGTGATTCTTCCGGGATCGTAGCCAGTTTTTTTTCAAAGGAATGCAGGTTGGTTGCCCGGTCAACCTCGGTACCGTCAGGCAGGTGAAAGGCAAAATCGCCGAAACCAAGATGCTCCAGGAAAAATTGATGGATTTCCTCTGACAGGGTATCTGAATTCTTGTTGACAAAGCTCGCCGGAATTTCCAAGGCTTTTTTAACATTGCTTGACTCAGAACTTAAAAGCAGGAGCGGCAGGTCTGGAATCTCCTTGCGGATATGCGACAGCAGTTCAATGCCGGCATTATCGTCGAGTTCGTTGTTTTTGGGAAAACGGGCATCGGAAAAGATTCCGAAAACATATTCTTTGTACCGGTGATAAAGCTGCATGGCCTCTTCAAAGTTCTTTGCCACCAGTATTTTGGGACGGGCACGCATCTTCAGGAGCCGATGTTCTTCGTTAAGGCTTTCATCCAGAACCGCCTGGGTCTGAGCCACAACCTCCTTGTAAAGCAGCGGCAGGAAGAATGACTTATACAGGGGTGAGTCCTCCACGAGGATCAGGACCCGGACCATGGCAAGCGAGGTGTCCCATTCGACATTGAGATGGTCTTCAATATTTTTTATCAGTGCCAGAAGCAGGGCCGGCTCGGCGGACCAGATGTAAAAGTTGTCTATTCCTTCCAGCCTGTCTTTTTTCAGATACGGTGCAAGTGCTTTCTGGTTGTGGGCAAGAAGTATGACCGGGAGGTGCGGGCAAATTCCCTTGATTTTGATGCCAAGCGTATTGCAGTCCATTTCGCCGATCTGCTGCAGGGTAATGACCAGATCAAATTTTTTATACCGGACCAGCTTGAGGGCCTCATCGGCGGTTGCGACACTGGTCAGCCGCGGTGGCTGGCTCAGGTTCAGCCCTCTGTATTCATTGATGATCCTGGTGGAAAGACTGGTGTCCTCTTCCATTATGAAGGCGTCATACGGGCTGAGGACAAGAAGAATATCCCGTATTTTATGTGCCATCAGTTCGTGAAAAACCTTGAAACTGCTGTCAAGGTCATTAATCCACAAACAAATGTCAGGCTCCATCATTCTATACTGGTTTACTGGTTTAGATTCCAGACCGTTAGATTTCTTCTTCCTCTTCGGGAATTACCGAACGGGGCAGGCTGTCCAAGTCGTATTTCTTGGCGGCCGTTATGCCTGCTTTAAGTGCCTTTCGGTTAAACTGCTTGGTGCCTTTGGGCACTCTTGCAGCCAGAGCTGCCTCCAGGCTTTCTTCCGACAGTATCGGGCAGCAGTATCCCAATGCTCCCAGCGCAACAATAGTGGCTGTCAGCTCTTTTCCAACCTCATCCCTGGCGATCTGGGTAAAAGGCAGCTGGACAACACGGCTGGTTGGCACCTGTTCGACAAGACCGGAGTCCACCAGAAGCAGGCCGTTGGGCTTAAAGCCGAAACAGTAAGCGTCACAGGATGCCTGGTTCATTGCCAGCATCATGTCAAGCTGGACGGTCTTGGGGTAATCGATCTGCCTGCTGCTGATAACAACTTCTGCCTTGCATTTCCCCCCGCGTGCTTCGGGGCCGTAACTCTGGGTTTGGCTTACATGGTATCCCTCATAGATGCCGGCGGCTTCAGCCAGAATTATCGACGCCAGAATTATTCCCTGGCCGCCTGAGCCGCTCAATCTTATCTCAAAACGATCAACTTTCATGCCGCTATTTCCTTTTCGCCTTTTGCCTTATTTTCTGGTATTCGGCAATATAGTCAGGCTTGTCAAGATCAGCCAGGATTCCGATGGTGAATTTGTCGTGCAGTGAATCCGGAGGCACTTTGGGCGCATTTTCCTTTGAGACGGCGTGGTTCTTCAGCCATTTCAGCATAGTCACAGGATCGCCCATTTTGTTGCGTCTGCCGAACTGTACATGGCAGTTTGACATCACCTCTACCACACTGAAACCGTTTTTCCGGATACCCTTTTCAATAAGCCTGTCAAGCATGGCTGCATGATATACGGTACCGCGGGCCACGAAACATGCCCCGGCGGCAACAGCCAGCTCTGCGATGGAAAAGGCATGCTCGATATTGGTAAAGGCCGAGGTGGTTGAATTGGCTCCGTACGGAGTAGTCGGCGAAGCCTGCCCCCCGGTCATGCCGTATATCTGGTTATTGATAATGATGGCGGTGAGGTCAAGGTTGCGCCTGGCGGCATGGATAAAATGATTGCCTCCTATGGCGGTGGCGTCTCCGTCACCCATGACTACGATGACATTAAGTGAAGGGTTAGCCAGTTTGATGCCGGTCGCAAAGGTCAGGGCCCGACCGTGCGTTGTGTGGATCGTATTAAAATCCACATAGGTTGTCATGCGTCCCGAGCAGCCGATACCTGAAGCAAATACAACATCATTTTTTCCCAGCTTAAGCCGTTCCACAGCCCTTATAAAAGAACCGAGAATTATGCCGTTTCCGCAACCCGGACACCATACATGTGGAAATTTCTTATGATGCCGCAGATATTTATGGCGTAATTCAGTCATCCCGGGAGACATGGGGTTATCTCCAAATTCGTATTTTATACTTGACGCGTAACATATTCACACACATTGTCAGACTTTGAGGATCTCTTCAAAAATTTCTATCGGGGTAATCAGCTGGCCGTCTATACGATTATATTTAAATATTTCCGTTGAACCGGGATTGACCCGTTTTACCTCTCTGCTGATCTGACCGATATTCATCTCGGGCACCAGAACCGCCTTACATTGCCGCATTGCATTTACCACGGTGTTTTTCGGAAAAGGGAAGAGGGTGACAAGCTGGATAAGCCCGGCTTTTATCCCCTGCTGCCTGGCCATATTTACGGCACGGCGGGCTGAACGGGCAACGGAGCCATATGCGATAACGACTATTTCAGCGTCTTCAAGATAAAGTTTCTTGGTTATATGGATTTCAAAAAAACCATTGGTTATTTTTCTGAACTGTCTTTTGGTGAAGGTTTCAATCTCATCGGATTTGTCTGTTGGAAAACCATCCGGGCCGTGCATAAGTCCGGTGACATGGTGCCGGTATCCTTCGCCCATGACCGACATCGGAGGCACCCCCCGGCTGTTATCCTCATAGGGCTTATACCATTCAGGCGGAACATTGGGGGCGGTACGATCGATAATTTCAATTGAATCTGCTTCAGGAATGGTGAATGTTTCACGTGAGTGCGCTACCACTTCATCGGAGAGTACCACCACCGGGACCCGGTATTTTTCCGAAAGGTTGAAGGCGGTGACAATGACGGAAAAACATTCGCTGACCGAGGCAACCGACAGGACTATAACAGGGTGGTCACCGTGTGTTCCCCATCTTGCCTGTAGAACATCTCCCTGGGCCGGACTGGTCGGCATCCCGGTACTGGGACCGCCGCGCATGACATTGACAACCACGCAGGGAGCTTCAACCATGCAGCCGTAGCCAAGATTCTCCTGCATTAGGGAAAACCCGGGACCGCTTGTGGCGGTCATGCTTTTAACACCTGCCAGTGAAGCCCCTATCACAGCACCTATACTGGCGATCTCATCTTCCATCTGGATAAAGGTGCCGTC
>JAFDCR010000286.1 GCA_019312685.1 Deltaproteobacteria bacterium
AACTGGTGATAAGTACGCATCCTGCATGAAAAATTTGAACGACAAGCTGCAGGATATCGATTTGCCCCTTTTACTACAGCATGCGATAACAGAAAAGGCTCAAACTCTTGGCATCAAGGTCATTTTCAATGAGACTGATTTGGTAACAGGCGATCAGTTGCAAATTGGCCTGCAGAGATTACAGTTTCGTCAGTGTAAGTTGAAGGGAAAATATTGCCTTGAACTGGTAGTGCGGCTCCGCTTATTCGATAGTTCTCAAGAAACTCTTAAATACGATGCATTTCAAGCTTACTCCAATAAAAATGCTTGGTATGCTGAAAACGACTTGTGGCAACTTCTTCAACATAATGTCCTTAAAGAGTCTCCATGTTTTAATCTGAAAAAATACTGCGAAACTGAGGGAATAAAGACATTTGAAAACGACTTGCTTCGCGGTGTGAGTGCTATCGTTGATGAGTTATTGGTTCCAAACAATCACAGGTAGTTACTTAGCAAATGGAGCGGTCTTTCATAGTTCATAAAAGACTGACCAATTATCACTAGTGTCCGGAATAATTTCACCTTATTGTGATTAACCTTTTAAAAATAAAAGAAAAATACGGCATAATGTCTGTTATCGACTTGAATTTTCATTCTGTTTCTATCAGCCTTCCTGTTTTCTATTCTTCACAGGGAGGCTCTTCTCATGTATACAGGCAGACTCGTTTTTTCTCAAATAATAGATCATATGCCCATGCATACATTCCGCCGATGTGTGCAACGTTACAGGGGCAATCATTGTATAAAACGCTTCAGTTGCCTCGATCAGTTTCTTTGCATGGCATTTGCCCAACTCACGTATCGCGAAAGTCTTCGGGATATAGAGGCGTGTCTGCGTGCCCAGCAGAAAAAACTTTACCACATGGGTATCCGGGCAAGAATATCACGCAGCACGCTGGCAGAAGCCAATGTAAAACGCGACTGGCGAATTTATGCAGATTTTGCCCAGTTACTTATTTGTACAGCCAGGCAACTATACATCAACGACGATTTCGGTGTCGAGCTAGACGAAACCGTCTATGCTCTCGACTCAACAATCATCGATCTCAGTCTGTCAATGTTTCCGTGGGCCTCCTTCCGGCAAGCCAAAGCTGCAATAAAAGTTCATACGCTGCTGGATCTGCGCGGCAGTATTCCCACATTCATTCATGTCAGCGACGGCAAATTCCACGATGTCAATATTCTCGACGCATTGATACCAGAACCCGGCAGTTTTTACGTCATGGATCGTGCCTATCTGGACTTCGCCAGGCTGTACATCATGAATCAGTGGGCAGCCTTTTTCGTCATCAGGGCCAAATCAAATTTCCGGTTCCGCAGGCTCTATTCACATGCTATCGACAAGAATACAGGCCTGAAGTGCGACCAGACAATCCTACTGTCAGGTTTTTATTCTTCCAAGGGTTATCCAGAAAAACTCAGACGTATCAAGTATTACGACACAGAGACCAACAACACGCTGGTTTTTCTGACAAACAATTTTTCCCTTCCGGCACTGACCATTACCCAGTTGTACAAAAGTCGATGGAAGGTGGAATTATTTTTCAAATGGATCAAACAACACCTTCGAATCAAATCGTTTTTCGGCACCACCGAGAATGCTGTAAAAACTCAAGTATGGATTGCGGTTTCGGTTTATGTTCTTATAGCCATCATCAAAAAACGACTCAACCTAGATATGAACCTTTACACAATTCTACAGATTCTAAGCGTTACTATTTTCGAAAAAGTTCCACTATTACAAATAGTTACAGATGCAGAATGCAAAATTAACAAGAGCGGGCGTTGTAACCAGTTAAAATTATACGATTAATATTCCGGACACTAGTGACCAATTATATATAATGATAGGGTTTTATAACTGTATCGGTAGTTTAAATTCCTGCTATTCACTGAAGGTTATGAATGACTTCTGAATTACTGAGATGTCCAGATAAAAGCCTCTCCACCCGAGAGGCTTTTATAATTTGCCTACATTGCCAGTTGAAATAATAACTGGTAATAAACATTCTAGAACCCTAGATTATGGCAAGCTATATGGACTTTTACCCTGTCCTATTTATACTGGGAGGAGGTCATTATCATTTATCCCCAGAATTCTTGTGGCAAGATGTGTGTATCTCGACCATGCCGCTGTTTTGTTATCCGCCTGTGCTAAAACCTGATCCGTAAACCACCCTCGAACCATCTGTCCAGGTTCTTGGCAGAGATGTCCGAGTATTGAGAACCATTGAAGATATTGCGTACGCTGAAAAAGATATTCAGGGTCGTGCCCCCCTTGCTGGTGAAGATGTCTTTATTGTAATGGGCGTCCAGAATCATGTCGTCATAGCTGGCCTTGGGATCCCCAGCTCGCAGCTTGCCAAACTCAATATAGCGGCCGAGCAGCAAGAGGTTGCCGAAGCGCTGCCCTTTATAATGCAACTTGGCGATGAAATTCTGGAAATCTTCACTCTCACGATCACCGCCCGGGTCGTTACGGACAAAGGTGTAGCCAAGGCTGGCGGTGAGTCCGGTTAACGGGCTGACCGCTAGATTGAGCTCAAAGCCCTTATTGCTGGCTCGGCCGGTGTTTTTCATTCTCCTAGTCCTGTCAAAGTCCCAAGTGTCATTCTGTGCATGATAAAAGACATCCGCCTTCAGATGGGTGTTCTTGAAGCGGATGGATTCGATGCCGGCCTGAAAGGACCAGTCGGTCTCTGGTTTCAAGTCCGGATTGCCGGCCGGAGTGCCGTAAATATCAAGTCCTCTGACACCAACGATATTCGGCCGCAGGAAACCACGCGCCACGGTCGCCCGCGCCAGGGTTTCGTCGGTCAGTTGGTAGACCATTCCCAGGCTGGGGTTGACCTCACTGTCAGAGGTGATATCAGCGATGGAATAATGGTCATAGCGGAGGCCGGGAGTGACCGTCAGCTTGCTCCACTGGATGGTATCGTTCAAGAAAAAGGCCCACTCCACGACGTCCCCTTCTTCTTGATTCACCACCGGCGGCAAAGCCGGTTGAAAAGCTGGTCCATATCGCAGGCTGCGGTCATATACGAATTTTTTGTACTCACCACCGAAGAGCATGCTATGGTTGCCTCTATTCCAAGTGAGACGGGCGCTGCCACTGTTGTCGGTTTGCGTATAAAATTCACCGCTCGAAAACTCTCCCGTACTCAGGGTATACAGTTCACCTTGCGAGTCAATTTTGCGTTGATAAAGGTCCAGGTCAAGCTTCAGGTCTGGGGAAAGGGCGGCGGCCAGACTTCCTTTTATAAAGTAATGCTTCCTGTCTGTCTCCCACCCCCAATCCTCATCCGGCAACTTAAGCCACATACCTTTCGGGTCAATGTACCCTCCGGAAAATTGCAGGGATAGATCCTCGGTCATATCGGTGATTATTTTTGAGTAGAAGCTCGGGTTGGAGTAGTTTTCGTCGTTTTGAATACCGTCGGTTTTCTGATAACCGCCATAGAGATAATACCGGACCTTCTGCCCGGCCCGTCCCGCACCCTCGGCTCGGTAGTCCTGGCTTGATCCTTCACCAAAGGAACCATAAAGGGTGCCGGAAGAACGATTATCTTGCCCGCCATCCTTGGTGACTACGTTGATAACCCCGCCCAGGGCAGAGCCCCAGGCCGACGAGGCCGGCCCCTTGACGATCTCGATACGCTCGATGATCTGCACCGGCAGGCCCCCCGGATTGGCCCAATAGCCATCGTCGTTAAAACGGACACCGTCGACAAGGAGGACTATGTGTTGGTATCTCGAGTCATGGATATGGAATGATGCCTCGCCGGCAAATTCATGGCCGTAATGGCTGGAGAGTATACCGGTATAGTTTTGCAGCACCTCTGCCAGGGAGTGGGCGTTCATGGCCTCGATCTCCTCGGCCGTAACAATCGTCATGTTCTCGGCCACATGTTTCAGCCTGGTCGGCCTGCGGGTCGGCGCCTCAACGAGCAGCTCCTCCCAGTCGTAATAGAGCAGCAACTCCTTGGTGGTCTCTGTTTCGAACGCGGCATGCTGTTCAGCAAAGGAATATGAAGCAAGAGGGATGAATAGAGAGAGGATACAGATGACTTTTTTCATTTCTTGGCCCTCCTCTTTGCAGCACTCAACACTGAAAGATGATGGCATCTTCAAGTAATATTGAACGGTTAAGATTCATCAGCCTTTATAGCATTATATTGATGTGGTTGCCCCTCAAGGTTGATAGGATGGGATTCACGTAATAAAGTCAAGAAAAAATTTTGTTATTTTCTATTAATTCAATAAGTTAAGAGTCTCATCCCGTAATTTTTTATATAAAAAAGTATTATTAATTATACTAAATTATGAGGATTATAGACAAGTGCCACAGTGTAGTTGGAAAGCATTGTAACTTAGGAAAGAAAATTCAGAATGATCCAATGTTTATTATGGGTACAAAGCCTTCAATGGTAGCACCGGCAGTTTTTTTTCTCATCATTGATAAATTTTTATCCTTTACGAGGAGGATAAACTTCTCTCATCTTTTGTATGATTCATATAATGAATACATGATGGCAACAAGGAGATGGGTGAAGAAGTAAATCAGATAATTAAAATACAAAGGCCCCTGCCAAGTCATCTGAAAGGGCCTTTTAATGTACACTGATAATAATTAGTATCAGTTGCGCAACTTTTCTCTTTCCCTATTTAACAACTACACTGATACCAGCAGTATGAGTTCATGTTATATTACGTGTTACGATAACTGCTATCCATCAAAACTGAACGGCCAGCTCTCATAATTACTATTGCCAGTACACACCTTCACTCGATTTTTCCTGGAAAATAGTTTCTATTGTGGCAGTAATTTAAAGTTTGCTTAATGGAATGATTGGTCTGTATATTTTGGATATCTGTACCTGACATAGGAAGAAGATAATTAAGTAAGGTGTTCCCCGAATTTATCGCTGGAATTCCGAGGTTTTGGGTTTAGCTCGGCGCGATTGAAAAAATGGTGACCATTATTTAAATGGCGGTTATCTTTCTGATTAGGTCAGGTCTGAGACAGCATGACATCTTCAATAATATAATGGCAAAATTCTGATATAAGTTTCATCACTACCTAATTATATCAAACAGACTGACCATGAAATATATAATATCCCAGCTCACCTATTTTTTTCTCCACAAGACGACGAAAAGAAATATTTTTCTACTGCTCAAGTTTTTTTTGATCCTGGCTTCTATTGTCACCGCATACAGTATTCTTTTTCATGTCCTGATGCTTATAGAGGGCAAAGAATACAGCTGGGTTACAGGTTTCTACTGGACGCTTACCGTCATGTCCACTCTCGGCTTTGGAGACATCACCTTTACTACCGATATTGGTCTGATATTTTCAGTAATTGTGCTTTTGACCGGTATTTTCTACCTCCTTGTTATGCTTCCCTTTACTTTCATCAAGTTCTTTTACGCACCCTGGCTTGAGGCACAGTCAAAATCAAGAACTCCAAAAGAATTACCTGAAGAAACAAAAAAACATATTATTTTAACAACCCTGGACCCCATTACCAGAAATCTCATAAAAAAACTTGTTTCATATCAATACGATTATGTCATCCTGGTGGATGAATTAAAAAAGGCTCTGGAGCTTCATGACTTAGGATACAAAGCTGTATTTGGTGATTATGGCGACCCAGAGACCTACAACCGTCTTCGGGTACAAAATGCGGCCCTTGTTGTTGCCACCAATGACGACATGATCAATACCAGCATATCCTTTACCATCAGGGATGTTTGCAAAAAGGTACCCATTGTCACTAATGCCAATGAGGACCATTCGCTCGATATTCTTGAATTTGCCGGCAGTACTCACATTTTTCAATTCACCAAGATGCTCGGAAAATCCTTGGGGAGAGTAACACTCGGGGTCAACATGGGCGCCAATATTGTATGGCAGCACGACCAGCTTCTCATTGCCGAGGCACCAGCAATGAGAACGGCTTTAGAGGGAAAAACTCTTGCCAAAACACGGCTTCGTGAAAAAACAGGAGTAACGGTTGTCGGGGTTTGGGAAAGAGGTAATTTTGCAAGCGCACACCCAGACACAAAGCTTACCTCCTCCACAGTGCTTTTACTGGCCGGTTCTGCTAAACAGCTTGAAAAATTCAATACACATTTTTCCATCATCTGCGAAAATTTCTCCAGCGACTCTCAAGTCCTGATTCTCGGTGGAGGAAGGGTAGGAAAAGCAGCGGCAGAGGCCCTTGAGGAGCA
>JAFDCR010000287.1 GCA_019312685.1 Deltaproteobacteria bacterium
AACAAGCTGAAACCGGATGCGACATATAAATTTACCGCTGTTTCCCAGGACATTTTCTGACGCAGCCAGGTTTCAGAAACTTTTACTTTCTCTACTGCAAAATCCTTTATAAATCCAAACTATTCGGGAAGTGCATCTGAAAATGATGCAGAGATGACTGCCGATTTTCAACGGTTCAGCTCAGATTATCTGCTTGAACTGAACCTGCCTTATCCGGCGTCGGTTGTTATCGGCAGTCAGGCAAGTCTATCAAGCCAGGATCCTAATGATAAAGTCTGCAATAATTTATCCCGTTCTCGATACAAAAATAAAACCAGGGAAATACCGGCAGAAATAGAGGCCCACACAGGTCTCAATAGTCTTGATGCAATTTCCAAAAATGCATGTCTGAAATGTCACCGGAAAAGATGTACCCACGTGATAAACGTCTGCCCTCAACCGGAAATGTCCATTACTCCGGAATATCCGCTTTTACAGAGTGGCAGAATAACCTGCATATCATGCCATTCACCCCACAGCTCCCAATATGCACATCTTACAAGAAATTTTTTTGAGAAAGAACTGTGCATCGGGTGCCACAGCAGTAAACAAAAATAATCTGCAATACTTTGTTTTTTTTGTAAAAACCTTTTAATCTTAATCAATGGCTGAGAATGTAAATATCTTCTGCAAACAAAAATTACCGGCGATTCTACTGGTCTTGCTGGCAGGCTGTATCGTTTACTCCAACACCTTCCAAGGGCCTTTTGTTTTTGATGATATCAGGTCAATTAGCGAAAATGATGTTATCAGAGATTTGGATAACTTTTTTGCCAATAGCTACGGATACGAATATTTGCCGAACAGATACATCGGCTATCTCACCATTGCGCTTAACTTCCACTTCGGGAATCTAAATCCTGTCGGGTATCATGCAGTTAACCTGATTATTCATCTCATAACCGCCCTTCTGTTTTATGCCCTGCTGCGCCTCACCTCCCGCACCCCTTACTTTGTAAGTATGCCCTTGGCACATAACTCTCAGTCCTCAACCCTCAATCCTCAAAACTTTATCCCCCTCTTCAGTGCCCTGCTCTTTGTGATCCATCCGGTCCAAACCCAGGCCGTCAGTTATATCGTCCAGAGGGTAACCCTGCTTACCACCATGTTTTACCTGCTTTCAATGGTGCTGTATGTCCAAGCAAGGCTGTCTGCGGAAAAGTCAGGAGTCAGGAGTCAGGAGCCGGAAGAAAAGATAGATACAGCAGGACGAATATGGCCTTGGCTTCTGGTATTGGGCGCGACAATAGCTTCAATTCTGGCCATGAAAACCAAGGAGATAGCCTTTACCCTGCCGCTGGCGATCGTTTTATTTGAAATATACTTTTTCCGCGGTGCCTGGAAAAAACGATTGTTATTTCTTCTGCCGCTGCTGGCAACACTACCCATTATCCCCCTGACCATAATCGATTTCGGCGGGCCCGGCGGTGAGATTGAATACGCTCCAGGGACGGAAGAGTTACGGGTCGGTACTTCCATGTCACGCACTGATTATCTTTTCACCCAGTTCAGAGTGATTGTAACCTACCTTCGCCTGCTCGTTCTTCCGGTCAACCAGAACCTGGATTATGACTACCCTGTCTATACATCTTTCTTTACTCCTCCGGTATTTTTGTCATTCTTGCTTTTGGCTGTTTTGTTCACATTGGCTGTTTATCTTTATGTGCGCTCCGGCCGTTTGCAGCCCTCAGTCCTCAGTCCTCAGTCCTCAGACCCCTCTCAACCTCAACCTTCACTTCAACCTGCTTTCCGGCTGATCTCCTTCGGTATTTTATGGTTTTTCCTTACCCTGTCCGTGGAATCGAGTTTAATCCCGATAATAGACGTAATCATGGAGCATCGGTTGTATCTGCCCTTCCTGGGCGCGGCTGCTGTTTTTACTCCACTCTTCTGGCTGACGATAGAGAAACTGACGCGACCTTCAAGCGGCAAATTCCTCCTCATGAGCGCAGCCCTGCTGGTATTGATTCTCGGGATTGCATCTTATCAGCGCAACCATATCTGGGGAGACGAAATACGTTTATGGCAGGACGTTATAAAAAAATCTCCGAAAAAAGGCCGACCTGTCAATAATCTCGGGAAGGCCCTGGAAGAAAAGGGGCGAAGAGCGGAAGCAATGGCGACCTTTTCCAGAGCAATCGCAGTGGATCCAAGTTACTACAAAGCATATTATAACCTGGCTGACCTCTATCTGGTTAGTGACCAGCCGGAGGAGGCTATACCCCTTCTGCAAAAAGCAATCAGGGTGTATCCCAATTTCTGGCAGGCTTATATAAGTTTAAGCGCCGCCCTGATGAGAGCCGGGCGCTTCCGTGATGTGATATCATTTGTGGAACAGAACCCTCACATGATCAGGGATCATCCTGAGGCCCATTTCTACCTTGGAGCATCATATGCTTTTCTGGGAAACAGGGAGGCTGCCATAAGGGAGTTGGCTATTGTTTCCCGGAATGATCCTGCTCTGGCGGCAAATCTTGCAGCCATGCTGGGATTAAATCCCAAACAGAAAATGTCCCATGGAAAACGCTAAGAGAGAGACAGCTTCTCCCGGCAGTTATCCCCGCTGCATTCAAGCGCTGGAATAATGGAATGTTGGAATAATGTGAATAGATACCTGTAAAATTAACCACAGATTGATGAAAGGACAAAAGACAGGAAGGGTTGGCTGAAAACACCTTACTCCTAACCCCTAACTCCTTCTAACTTATTGAGACAATGATTCCGACCTGGACCAGATATCTGCCGCGCTTTATTCTGAAAAGAATTGAAGACCGCCATGAACTCTTGGAAGTCCTGGACAATTCCGGTTGGATGATGGGGGATAAGGTTCTCCGCCAGCTCGTCGGACTTATTGTCGGTGTATGGCTGGCCCGGTATCTCGGCCCACAACTCTTCGGCGACTACAGTTATGCCATAGCCATGGTCATGATCGTTACACCCATGGCGACGTTGGCTCTCGATGGAATTGCCATACGAAACATGGTGCAGGATTCATCAAGTCGAGAAAAAATCCTCGGCACCTCATTTATTTTAATGCTTGGCGGTGGAATTCTTGCGTTCAGCCTGGCGGTGGCTGCCATATTCTGGGCCCGGCCGGATGATCAGCTGGTGCAATGGCTGGTCGGAATCATGGCTGCGGGAACCATTGTCCAGGCGTTCATAGCTATCGAATTCTGGTTCGAATCCCAGATGCAGTGGAAATTTACGGTTTACGCCAAGACTTCCGCCTTTCTGCTTTTAAGCCTTGTCAAGATAAGTCTTATTCTGCTGCAGGCACCACTTATTGCCTTTGCCTGGGCAAGCCTGGCCGATACCGCTCTGGGTTCAATCGGTCTGCTCAGCGTCTACCGGCAGCAGGGCTTCCCGATCAGGGCTTGGCGTTTCAGCCGCTCTGTAGCGAAATCATTGCTGCAAGACAGTTGGCCGCTTTTTCTCTCCACCCTGCTGACCATGATCTACCTGCGTATAGACCAGATAATGATCGGCAACATGATCGGCAGTAGAGAACTCGGCAATTATTCAGTAGCGGTTCGCATCTCAGAGGTTTGGTATTTCATCCCCATTGTTATCAATTCTTCGGTTTTCCCCGCAGTTGTCCGGGCTGAAGCCACCTCTGAAGAACTCTATTACGCCCACTTGCAGAGACTTTACAACCTGATGGCATTTATGTCCTATACAGTCGCCGTGCCGGTTGCCTTTTTCGCCAAGGATATAATTCAGCTCCTGTTTTCCTCAGCCTATGCTGATGCCGGCCCCCTGCTGGCTATCCTCATCTGGACCGGGCTTTTCACCAGCCTCGGAGCGGCCCGCAATGTGTTTATCGTCTCCAAAAACTGGACCAAGGTACATTTGATCTCCATTGCTCTGGGATGCGGTCTGAATATTTTCCTGAACATTATTCTTATCCCTGAATACGGCGCTATGGGCGCAGTAGCAGCCACCTTCATATCCTACTGGTTCGCAGTGCACGGCACCTGTTTCTTCTTTACATCATTACGTGAAACAGGCCTGATGATGACAAAAGCAATGCTGTATCCGAAATTTTGGTGAAACTTTTGAGTAAACATACTCTTAGATTTGAAACATTTAATGATGCAGGGGCCTTTGGCATTTTAGAAAAGGATTGGGAATCTTTATGCAACGAACTTGCGGCTGATAGCACTGTTTTTGCCAGTCTCGTCTGGTACCGGAACTGGTGGAAATATTATAGTGAAGATACAAAGCTCCACCTGTTTACGATGTGGGAAGAAGAAAAACTTGTAGGGATTGCCCCTCTCATGCAGGGAAAATCAACCTTCCATGGAATATCAGCGAAAACGATCGGCTTTATCCAGAACAACCAGTCCCTTCACAACGATTTTCTCGTCATCCCTGAATTCAGAAATATCTTTCTGCAAAGTTTACTTGAATCCCTTTTTGAGCAATCCTTTCAATGGGATGTCCTTTATTTCAGGAATATTTCCCGTTTGTCAGATAATTATAAATCAATGGCTGAAACACTGGAAAACGATGGCAGACGCTGGAATATGAAATCCACCCCCTTTGATACTCCTTATCTGATTCCAACCGGCACCTGGCCCGAATACTTTACGGGACGATCCCAAAGAACTCGTAAAACATTAAAAAACATCAGAAACAGAGTGCGCAAAACAGGAGAATTTACTGTAAAAAACATCAGAACAAGGGAAGAGTTTCTTTCCTGTAAAGAAGAAATATTTGAAGTCGCCAGACACAGTTGGACGGAAAGTATTGGCGGATCGCTTGGTTCCGCGGTTAATAGGTCTTTTTATGAATCCCTGGCATTTGAGTCTGCAGCAAAAGGATGGTTGTCGGTCTGGGCATTGTATCTAAATAGTAAAATAATCGCGGTTGAGTTTCATTTGAGGGCCTTTGGCAAAGAGCATGCCCTTGCCGGTCACTACCATCCTGAATTTGCTTCATTGTCTCCAGGCACTTTTCTGGAAATGGCCATCCTCGAACATATATTCGAGGAGCAGGATAGACTTAAGGTTTATGATTTCTGTGGTGCTTTTGACCAGTATAAAAAAAAATGGACTGATACTTACATACCCCATTGCGATGTTTATATCTTTAAAGAACAGATTTTTTCCCGGTATATCAAGTTTCAGGAGTTCACACTCATACCGTTATTAAAAAAAACGCTGCGGCGGGGAAAAATATTGGATTAAAAAAAAGCAAAAAATTGTATCCAGAGGTTGATAATGACCGACCAGATTAATCCATGCCAAACATGCGCGACAAACCAAGAGTGCTGCAAGGTTATGGGGCTAAAACTTTCGAAGCGTGAATTTGAAAAGCATTTCAAAAAGCATTCAGGCAGGCTTTCCGTTATAAAATATAATAAGATGTTTATTGTCTACCCTCGCAATAAGCTTCCCTGCCCTTATTGGGATGAAAATAAAGGATGCGGCATCTATGAAGAGCGTCCCATTGATTGCAGGCTGTATCCCTTTGATTTACATAAAATTATTGAAAAAAATGGAGTCATAGAGATTGAGTTCTATGACCAGACGGACTGCCCGCATAAGGAAGTCCTTTTCATGCCGGTTGACGAGGCAAAAGGCTTAATGATGAAACTAGCCCGAGAAGTATACGGCGAAGACAAACCAATCAAAATTGAATTTATCTCCGGGAAAAAAACAAAACGTCAATACGGCTTCCTGAATCCCATCGTAGCCTGGTTGTCAAAAACTTTCAGGACATACAGGTAATAAAAGACGCCCTTTCAATTTAAATCGAATGGCTTTAACAAGAGGAATAAAAAATGCTCTGCTGCTTTTGTGGCGGCGTGACTGGCGTGAATTTATCATCCGGCTGCGCATTTCCCTGGGCCAGATCGACCTGAAACATGATCCGACCGAAACGGATACCGACCGTACCCATTATTATGCAGATTCAGGCGGTCTGGCATTTGACAAGATCATGGCAAGTTTCAATATAACACCCAGAGATGGCATAGTTGATTTCGGCTGCGGCAAGGGCGGAATCCTCATATCCCTGTCCAAATATCCTTTTGCGAAAATCACCGGGGTGGAAATAGATCCGGTCCTGGTTGAAATCGCTGAAAGCAACATCAAAAAACTCAAGATAAAAAACGTGGACATCAGATGCTCCGACGCTGCAGATTTTAAGGAGTTGCATGAATATAATTATTTCTACTTCTTTGATCCGTTTCCCTGTCATGTCATGCAGGAAGTCCTCCATAATATAGAGCATTCTGTACTTGTTCAACCGCGGAAAGTGACTATCATATATTTAAACCCTCAATGCCATTATCTTCTTGCATCAGAAAGTATTTTTACCCAAAAAAGTGAAATGCCCCATTTCGAGCATAAGTGTTTTATCTATGAAAATCACATAAAGTAAACTTTACCGGTGGATTGCAGAATCGATGCAGAGAGTTTTTATCGCCGGAGCCCCGCGAACGGGTTCCATGTGGACATATAACGTGACACGCGCCTTGCTTGAAAAAGAAGGATTTGACCTGATTCCCAGAGAGATTCCGACCAGTGAATTAGATTTAATAGAAGAAGCGTTTGCCAAAGCCATCGGCCCCGGAAGGATTTACTGCATTAAAACCCACAAACTTCTCAAGTGTGATCTGAATGACACAAAAATTATTACTAATTATAGGGATGTGAGGGATAGTATGCTCTCATTCATGAAATTCATGCGGCTCGAAAAAACAGACAATTTTTTTGACACTGCCATGAAAATTATCAAGGGGCAAATGACAACGACCGATTACTACTTTACTCACTTCACCACCAACCTTAGGATACGGTATGATGATATTGTTTCCGAACCTATGGGCGTAATTAAACTGATAAATAAGTACTTGGGCCTTAAGGTGGGACAAAGGCAGATGCTGGTTATCGAAGAAAGATTTTCAAAAAAAAATGTAAAGAAGCTACTCAGTAATTTGGACAAGGTTGCCGTATCCAAACAGGGGGAAATCAAAGATGATAAAAGTTCGGTTCATTATGATACTGTCAGGAATCGTGACGGCACTTACAGAATTTTTGATAAAAAGACCGCTTTCCAAACCTACCATATAACCGAACAGGGAAGCCGTAACTGGAAAGACTACTTTTCCTCTGAACAGCAGGATGAAATAAACAATGCTGTTTCAGATTGGCTTGTAAAATATGGATTCACTATCTAAATATCCTCAGTCATGCCAATCTCAGGAATTACCATGGGTAAATCCAGCCAGAACTGCCTACCGATCTATGCGTGGAGCCTATCGAAAAGTTCGTGCGGTAAAAAACCGGCTCCTCAACCTCGTTGATCCTCCGGTCATAATTCTTCTCTACCACCGGGTGGCAGACCTGCCGGCTGATCCGGAAATGCTTGCCGTATCGCCGGAGAATTTCCGGCTGCATCTTACATTTCTCAAACAGCAATTCAAGGTTGTCCGTTTTGAAGAAGACTGGACCCAGCTAAAAAAGTCCGCAGTTGCCATCACCTTTGACGACGGGTATGCTGATAATGCTGTTGAAGCCTTACCGATTATCGAAGAAGTCGGTGTGCCGGTCACATTCTTTGTCAGTACCGGCAACATAGGAACCGACCGTGAATTCTGGTGGAATCGGCTTGAAAAAATTCTTCTTCAAAAAGGCCGATTCCCGGCCAGCTTCAGATTGGATGATTCCCGTTTTGGCCGGACATGGG
Organism: Deltaproteobacteria bacterium; assembly: GCA_019312685.1. Taxonomy (GTDB): domain Bacteria; phylum Desulfobacterota; class Desulfobulbia; order Desulfobulbales; family BM004; genus BM004. The sequence continues at coordinate 7,735 of JAFDCR010000287.1, forward strand.
ATTCCGCCACATTGGAGCAGCGGCACTCAATGTACAATACACTTGTTGCACTCATGCAGAGAGTTACACCTGATAGGAGGGAGTCATGGCTGAACCAGCTGGAACAATGGGCCGGCCCAGTTGAATCCGGGGAAAACTTCCATAGGTCCATGTCACATGATGAAATAAAAAAACTTGCAGCAAGTCCGTGGGCTTCAATCGGAGCCCATACAGTGACCCATTCAGCCCTTTCAGCCCTTACCGAAGAGCAGCAACGTAAAGAAATCTTTACTTCCAAACAGGAACTGGAAAATATGGCAGAATTGGAGATAACAACCTTCTCTTATCCTTTCGGCAGAAAACAGGATTATAACAATATCTCAGTGCGTCTCAGTCAAGAGGCAGGTTTTGTTAAAGTGGCATCGAATTTCCCGGGACAGGTCCACAGGTGGACCGACCCATATCAACTCCCCAGGCATCTGGTGCGCAACTGGGACCTGAGTAAATTCAGGGAAGAAATAGAAAGCTTTTGGACCCGATGAAAATTAAGGGAAAACAGGAAGGCACATCTGCTTTGTCATCAGCCTATTCGCATACCTGGGGTATAGCGAACATCCATCTTTCGCGCATCTGCACCTCCCTGTTTTCCCTTATAGATGTGGAAGAAAATGATATATATGACTCCTTTATCCAGTGATCTTATATAATGAAAATCTTGATGCTCAATACCTTTGATGAAGTAGGCGGTGCGGCCCGGGCCGCATTACGCCTGTTCAAGGGAGTCCGCAAACATAACATCGATGCCGGGCTGCTCGTTCAGTTCAAGACAGGCAATGAACAGCATGTCATCTGCAACCGGAATCCTCTCCGCAAGCTGGTACGTCGGTTAAAAATCTTTCTTGGTTTGTTGCCGGTGCGTCGTTACCCGAACAAACCGGAAAACAACTTTTCTCCGTCATTGCTGCCGGACAGGAAGTTGGCTGAGATTGCCGCAGAACAGCCGGACATCATTCATCTGCATTGGCTGGGCGCCGGTTTTCTCCGGATAGAAACCCTCGGCAAACTCAATAAACCGCTGATCTGGACTCTGCACGATTCCTGGGCTTTTACCGGCGGCTGTCATGTCCCTTTTGACTGCACAAGATACCGGCAGAACTGCGGCGTCTGCCCGGTTCTCGGCTCCTCCCGCGAAAATGATCTTTCCCGCCGGGTTTGGCAAAGAAAGCGAAAAGCCTGGCAGAACCTTGACCTGACCGTAGTTGTCCCAAGCCGCTGGATGGCGGACTGTGTCCGGTCAAGTTCTCTTTTCCGCGATGTCAGGCTTGAAGTGATTCCTTATGGGCTCGACACTGAGAAGTTTCAGCCTCTGGAAAAGAAACAATCCCGGGATATTTTTAACCTGCCGCGGGACAAAAATATTATCTTATTCGGCGCTGTCCAGGCTTTCAGTGATCCCAATAAGGGTTTCCATCTGCTCCAGTCCGCCCTGCAGATTGTCGGTAAAGATTCAGCAGACAATCTGGCCCTTTTTTTCAGCGCAATTGACCGGGTTGAATTACCCGATTTGGGGATGGAGGCGGTTTTCCTCGGCCGCATTCCTGACGATCAACTTGCAGCACTCTATTCTGCTGCCGACGTTTTGGTTGTTCCATCCAAATCGGAGAATCTACCCCTTACGGTTATGGAGGCAATGGCCTGCGGTACTCCCTGCGTCGCTTTCCGCCAGGGAGGGCTGCCGGATCTGGTTGATCATGAAATTTCTGGTTATCTGGCGCAGCCCTATGACACTGAGGATCTTGCGCGCGGAATCACCTGGGTTCTCGAAGACAAAGACCGTTATACGGAACTTGCACAGCTGGTTCGGCAGAAGGTTGAAAAGGAATTCACCATGAATAAGGAAGCGGAGCGTTATGTTGCCCTGTATCAAGAGATAATGGCCCCAGGAAGACGCCGGAATATATTAGTGATGAGTTAGGACTGAGGGGTACAGAGGCACTGAGGCACAATGTTTCTTAACCTCAACCTTAATCTCAATCTGTGAGCGAAGCGAACCTTAACCTTAA
>JAFDCR010000288.1 GCA_019312685.1 Deltaproteobacteria bacterium
CACAAGCGTTTTCGTCCGTTTGACTGCCTGCAGGCCGATAGCCAGTCCCAGCTCCCGGAAGGCAAGACGGTGGGAGGCCGGCAGGTGCAGGGAGTTGTCGCGCATGTAGATGGACAGGCCGACCATGGCGGCGTCCAGGATGTCCTGCAGCAGACCCGGCAGCGGTATTTCATTTGCTGTAACCTGAAGCTGCGCCAGGCGCCAGGCATCGGCCAACAGGCCGCCCAGTCCGAGCGGGTCAGGGGTCGTCCAGTTCACTCCCAGGCACATTCCGGCCAGGTCATTGATCTCCGTATCCAGGTCCGTTGTATCGATCTCCGGTAGTCCGGCAGCCGACTCACGGATCTCGAGACAGGTGAGCAGGCCGTCCAGCGGGTCATGATGCCCCATGGCGGAAACCTGCGGTCTGGACAGATCGATGCTCATTTTCCAGTACAGCCGTTTGGTGGAGGGGCCGGCGGAATAAGAGAAGCGCTTGTGGGCCTGCACGGCGAGTTCCTTGGCCCAGGTACTGTAGACCGGGTTGTCAACCGTCCGGCTGACACAGCACAGGGTATGCATCCATTTGGTCAGGTAATGGTAATACTGGCCGTCCCGGTCCCATTCCAGGTTTTCGTCAACGGGTTCCTCCGGCTGCCGTTCCGGCAGTTTCTTGCCGATCCGCAGGCCGCAGGCCGTGGGATGGAGCCGTCCGTCCTCTTCGGCAAGGCCGCTGATCCAGCCGCTGCGCGGGTCATCATCCCGGTGGCGGCCGAGTACCTCATGCACCTGGTCTACCAGTCTGAGAGCCATGTCCCGGTGTGCATATTGGCCGCTCCGGCGGTAGAGTGTCAGAAAGTTGCAGACTGCAAAGGCGTCGGTCCACAGGTAGCGGCACTTCGCTTCTCCTGATTCAGCCTGCAGACCTGTCTGCTGGGCGAATTCCTCCATGATCTGATGCGTATTCAATGTCTGTGCTCCATTTATTATAGATAAAGTGAAAAATTAAAATTGAAAATTTAAAATTATCAACAGTATGGTATACCGACATTTTCAATTATACATTTTCAATTTTCAATTAACCTAATATCCATGGTTCAGACAAGATATATAACAGCGGGAGGGCTTATCGACGGCAGCGGCGCCGGGGTGCGCCGGAATGTTTTCCTGGAAGTAAAGGACGGCATCATTGCCGGTATCGGTCCGGCAGCCGATATTCCCCGCAATGAAGGGGTTGCAGTCGATGAATTCCCGCACTGTACCATGGTGCCGCCGCTGGTTGACTGCAGCGTTTCGCTGTCGCGTTCGCCCTCCGTGGAAAAAAATGTCCGGTCAGCCCTGGAAGAGGCCGGAATTGCGGGAAGGGAATCCCTGGCAGCGCAGCATATCCGCTACTGCCATTCGCACGGGGTTTTGGGAGTGGCTGACAATGATGACAGTATCGGCCCGGGGGAGCATTTCCAGGAGGTGACGGTACTGGGAGGCATGATCGACATCCGGTCAGCGGGCTCCGATTTTCTCAGAATCGTTTATTCCGATGTCGACAACAGTGATGGACCAGTTTCCCGGCTTAACCGGGAAGACCTTTTGGGCATCTTAAAGCAGCGGGGCAATAAAAAGGCGGTGGTGGTGGCCAATGGACGGGACCGGGTGCAGGAAGCACTTGCAGCCGGGTGCGATGCTATTGAACAGGGATACGGTATGGGCGAGGACAACCTCCGGACAATGGCTGAGACTGGTGTGCTGTGGATTCCCAGCGTGCTCATGGCCAAAAACGCATTGGACGGTGCGGCCAGCGGCGGGGATGTGATGTGCCGTTTCTCCATGCGTTATGTGGCACCGGGTAAGGCTGATCCAGGGGCGGAAACCTTCTGGAAAAGGATGCTTAGCGGACAGCTGGCGCAGCTGCGTCATGCAAGGAAGCTGGGAGTGAAAACAGCTGTGGGGACCGGAGCAGGAAACATCGGCATAATCCATGGTGAGTCAGTGGTCGAAGAGATAAAATTATTCATCAAGGCAGGCTATTCCCTGGAGGAAGCTATCCGCTGTGGATCGGATATCGGCGCCGGGTTCTTCGGCATGGAGAACCTGGGGGCCCTGGCTGTCGGTCGGCAGGCGACATTTCTGGTTGCCAGGGGCACAGTGCAGCAGCTGCCGAGAAAACTTTCCTATCTTGAAGGCATCTATGTTGATGGACATTTAACTAAATGGAAAATGTAAAATGGAGAATTGAAAGTTATCATTTTTTTGAGTTGGTTTTGGCGTTTTCGATTATTGTGACGAAGATGGCTTTCAGCACTTTTGTCAGCATAAATGTCAATAGTTGGTCTGGTTTGTTGACCAACAAACTGCTGACGGTATAGGTGCTGAGCAGTATATTGGGGTTTTCTCAACAAATCAGATTGCACAATCTGGAGTAACATGATGACAGGTGAACAGGAAAACAATATCTGCCCTAAATGTGGTTATATCAGAGAGCCTGACACTACAGAGTGCCCTAAATGTGGAATTATTTTTGCCCAGATCAAGCCGGAATATCGTACCGAGGAAGTTGAAAAGGAGCAAGAAGACAACCTTGCTGAAATTTCAAAGCCGGATATTGCAGGAATTAAGCTGGACCCCTCCCTCGGCAGCAAAAGAAACATTCTTTATAATTTAAATACAAGGGCAATAAACCTTTTTTTATTTGTTATTACTGCGATAATTGCAGGTTTATTGGTTTTTAAATATATAATGGTGTTGATCTCCAGCTCAAGCGAATAGACAGCCAAAAATCTCCGTTTAGTTGATTTTAACGGATGCAACCCAATCCGCGAAACTCGCACCTGTCTGCTGAAAATTATCCCGGAATATCCGGATCATGACAGCAGGTGAATATTTCCAAGGCGGACATTCTCCAAACCTTCTTCATGGGCCGCAGCGAGGCATTGGTCAGCCAGCGTTTTCGGGGTGGTCGGCAGATCGGTCAGATAAAAATCGGGATAAAATGCCAAAAGACTATAGGGGAGCGTAGTGCTGATCGAGGCGATGAAACGGGCTATTTCCCTTACCTCCTCCGCATCAATGTAACCGGGCACCAGGAGGGTGCTGGCGATCAACAGGGGCGGATCCGATCGTTGCGTAATCTTGCTGCCGGCCCTGGCAAAATTTTCCAGGGTTCTTTGGTTGGTGATACCGGTCAGAACCTTATGGAGCGTCTCATCCCAGGCCTTGAGATCGAATTTTAGGCAGCCGCCTGATATGAGAGCCACATCCAGCATGCGATCGAGAAGATTTGTCTGCATGGAACCGTTAGTTTCCCAGCAGATCCGCAGAATTTCCCCTTTCTTTCTGTCTTGCGCAAGGTTTGCTGCCTTCAGGGAAAAGGGTATCTGCGGTACCGGATCGCCACCGAAGTAACAAATGCATGAGGTTGTTTCATCGACTGCTGCCGCCAGTTCCTCGACCGGCCGTGGCTGAGATTTGAGTCCCTGTTGCCTGAAATGCCAGTTCTGGCAATAGAGGCAATTGAAGGAACAGGCCTGGAAAAAGACGGCGAGGTTCCGGTAGCCGTATTCTGCTCCATGTCTGTGGGCATATTGCGGGTAGCCCGCTCCGGTTCCGCCGGCACATACCCAGTCGCCCACGCAGTTGGTGGGTAGAGGATCGTGATACCAGGAAAGTTTGCCCAACCGGGCGGAAATCCCCAGGAGCCTACCGCCCTCGTTTCTGCGGAGGCCGCAATACCCTGTTTCGTTCTCAGAGATGTGACATTCGTTGACGCAAATCCTGCACGGGATGCCTTGCGGATCACGGGGAACCGTTTCCGGCAGACCAAAAACAGCTCTGCTTTGCTGATGCGTCTTTTCGGCTTGGGCCAGGGCTTCCTCAGGGCTCTTCCTGATGCACTGCAGACAGACCCCGAGTGCTTTGGCAATGAGCGGGGAACTCTCTTTGCAGAAGACACAATCTCCCATTACTTTAACCTCTCCGTAGTTTCTATGGGGATAAATCCTTATCCATGACAATAACATAGAAAGGGATTACGGAAAGTCCCAATCCTATTTTTATGTATGAGTCTCTTGCAAAATGAACATTTACTCCGATCAGCTAAAAATCCCCTGTGTTGTGTCTTCAAGTTAAAACCGTCCTCACCGTAGCGCTGCTACGCCTCCGGGCGGTTTTAACTTTTATCCTTGCACAGGAAATTTTTCTCTCGATCTCGCAACA
>JAFDCR010000289.1 GCA_019312685.1 Deltaproteobacteria bacterium
GCGCAAATATCTCGAACAAAGAGCCGAGGCCCTGTTAAATGTCCTCGCCCTGGCTTCCGAGGGCAACCTCAAAGTCCGGGTTGAATCCGCCGGCCAACATGAAATTATGGGCAAACTGGCGCAGCATACCAACCATATGCTTGACAATCTGGAAAAGCTCTATGACAAGATATCCTCGTTCAGCAAGGAACTGGAACTCGAGGTAGCCAAACGCACCATGATGCTCCGGGAGCGGACCCTGCTGCTGGAAAAGGCCAATCGTGAACTGCGGGAGCTTGATCGGCTCAAGTCGTCATTCCTCGCCAATATGTCCCATGAATTGCGCACGCCGATGAATTCAATCATCGGCTATACTGATCTGCTCCTGGACCGGTTGGACGGTGAGATCAATGAGGAGCAGGAAAAAAGCCTGCAGAAAGTGGCCAATAACTCGCGCCATCTCCTGCAGCTGATCAACGATATCCTCGATATGTCGAAAATCGAATCGGGTAAGATCGAGCTGGCGCCTCAGGAGACGGATATCAACCAATTGATCGAAGCAACGGTTTCCATTATTCAACCGGCCCTTGAAGCAAAACAACTTACCGTTTCGTATGATTTCAGCGATGACCTGAAGTCGGTGTTTGTTGATCAGGACAAAACCAGGCAGATTCTGAATAATCTTTTATCCAATGCCGTGAAGTTCACCGAACAGGGTGGAATAACCATCCGTGTCCATCCGTCCGCCGTGGGAGTGTTGCCAGGGGAGGAGCCACTGTTTGCGGATGTCTGTGTTGAGGATACAGGTATTGGCATCAAAGAAGAGGATATGGACAAATTGTTTGACAAGTTCAGTCAGATCGATGTTTCCAGCATCCGCCAATACGAGGGAACCGGGCTTGGGTTGAGTATCGCCAGAGGACTGGTTGTGCTGCACAAGGGTGTCATCTGGGCCGAAAGCGAGTTCGGTAAGGGTACCAGGATGTGTTTTTCCCTGCCGCTTCGGAAAGAAGTGTTTGACAAGCCCGCCGAGCCGGTGATCGAACCAGGCATGGCGGAGAAACTCGCTGAATATTTCAACAAACCGGTCGAGACATTTCTTCATGAGTCAACATATGGCGGTAAACCTATCCTTTGCTGGGAATACACCCATTGCGGTCAAACCAGCTGCCCGGCTTACGGGAGTAGCGAGCATCGCTGCTGGCTTATCCCCGGTACCCACTGTAAGGGGACCGCTGTTGCCAAGTTCCCGGAAAAAGCTGAATTCTGCCGGGCCTGTGAGGTTATTGAGCAATTGGTCCTTGGCAATGATGAGGAACAGGAAGCAACTTTGGCAAATGTCCAGGATCCGGAACGGAAAACCGTTCTGGTCATTGACGATAATCCGGAAGTTATTGAGTTTATCAGAAAAAATATCGAATCTGATTATAATGTCGTAGGGCTGTTGCATAGTGAGGAGGCGGTCGGTAAGGCAGTTGCCATCCGGCCCGATATCATCACCCTGGACATCATGATGCCCCGGCGGAACGGCTGGCAGGTTTTACGGGAATTGAAAAACATGCCGGCAACCCAGGATATCCCGGTCATCATTCTTTCGATCGTTGATGAGAAGAATATCGGTTTCAGCCTGGGGGCGACGGAATATATCGTCAAGCCTGTCGATAAGAGCGTTCTTCTCCAGAAGCTGAAAAACCTGGAAAAACTTGCCAGGATCACAAAGGTTCTGATCGTCGATCACGATGCAACCACCAGGGAGCTGATAAACGATGTTCTGCGCAAAGCCGGCTGCGTGACGACTGCGGTGGCGGACAGCGGTCAGGCCCTGGACGCTCTCACTCGCGAACGGCCTGACCTGATTATTCTCAACCTTATTATGCCGGATCCGGATTCGGAATTCGACTTTATCGAAAAGGTCAAAACCAATGAAAAAACTAAGAAAACACCCTTCATTCTGATAACCGAAAAGGACCTGGACCAGGATGAGATCGAAAGGCTGAACGGCGGCATTCAGGCGATCATCAATAAGGGGCTGCTGACTGAAACTGACCTCCTGGAAGAGCTGAAGGAGATCATCGATACAATATGAAAAAAGTGAAGTTATGAAAGAAAATCAAGAACAGACCAAAAAGATACTTGTGGTTGATGATAATAATGACAGCCGTGAATTGGTGCTAAAGATTCTGCGGACAAAAGGCCATCAACTTTGTGAAGCGGTTGATGGTGAGGACGCCCTGCAGAAGGTTGCTGCGGAAAAGCCTGACCTTATTCTGATGGATATTTCCCTTCCCAGGATTGACGGCCATGAGGTGACCCGGAGGCTGAAAAGTGATGAGCGATTCGCTTCGATCCCGGTCATCGCCCTTACCGCTCATGCCATGAAAGGCGATATGGAAAAGGCGCTTGCCGCGGGTTGTGAAGGGTACATCTCAAAACCGATCAATATCAGGGAGTTTTATGACCGGATCAAGGTGTTCCTGGGCGGAAATGATACATGAGGGTAAAGCCTTGATTCTGTTTGTCAACCAGGATAGTTCACTGCCCCACATCGGAGCCGAGCGGTGGAAAAAAAAGTTAAAGTAATGATCGTTGATGATAATGTTGATACGGTCGAGCTGCTTTCCAAAAGGTTCAGGGCCCTGGGGTATGACATTGCCACCGCCTATGACGGGGAGCAGGCACTGCGCATGGTAGGGGAAAGCAGACCTGATCTCATTGTTCTCGATATAATGATGCCCAAGGTCGATGGCTATGAGGTATGCCGGCAGCTCAAAGGGAATGAAAGCACTAAACATATTCCCATCCTGATGTTGACGGCAAAGAGCGAGGTACCGGAAAAAATCAGGGGGCTTGATACCGGTGCCGACGAATACCTTACCAAGCCTTTTGATTATAATGAACTGGCGGCCCGGGTCAGATCTCTCCTTGCCAAAAAAGAAGCCAGCATAGAACTGGCCCAGAAGGAAAAGCGGGCGGCCCTGGACTATATGGTGGATGAAGTTTCACATGAGGTCCGCAACCCGCTGGTTGCTATCGGCGGCTTTGCGCGGCGCATTGCCAAGAATCTGCCAGCCGGCGATCCCAACCGGAAATATATCGAGATCATCCTCGAAAACGTCACCTCCCTGGAGAAGATGGTAACCCAACTTGTGGCGTTGAAAAGTGCTGTTGTGTCAACCCCTAAGGCAGAAGACATTAACGGTCTGGTTGGTCTGGTGCTGGACCGCTTCAAGCAGAGGCTCAAAGACAGCGGGATTTCGGTGGTGACCCATTATATGAAAAATCCTCCCATGGTACCGGTGGATCATGAAAATATGGTAAGGGCTGTAACCAATATTATTGAAAACGGAATCGAAGCCATGGAAAACAGTTCCCGGAAGGAACTCACAGTGAGCACCAGAGTCAACGATGATTGGTTAGAAATTGAGATTGCCGACTGCGGCCGCGGTATTTCCCCGGACATCATCAACAATATATATGATCCATTTTTTACTTCAAAAATCTATGGTCCCGGGCTCGGCCTCACCTTTGCCCTGAAGACCATCCGCAGCCACGGAGGTACCATTTCAGTGCTGAGCGAGGTCGGCCAAGGGAGCTGTTTTGTCATCCGCCTGCCCGTAGTTAGCAAATAAAGGATTTACAAGGGGAAGTCAGAGGGAGTGGGTAATTATTTCCTGGCGCCGCTCGTTTGTGGTAATCGTCCGATGTTTTTTAGGTGGACAATCGTGCCGGGGCACCAATGACACCAACCAATTCTTTCTGACGCGCCTGGTCGGGGTCTGCATCTTTTCAAGCTCGGCAGTTCGTTGGATAGCGAAACAAAACAATGCATATCAGTACAATGATTACTGATGATTTCCGGACACGTATGCCGATATAGTAGCTTGGGCATAACTATATTTTATTTCAAGCCTGTTGTATCAATAGTTTTGGTGTAATATCTTTTAAGAAGAATCATTCGTTAGGAATGATGAATCTAGGTTGCTACAAACTCTGCAATATGCTTTAATGAATAAGGGCAATTTATTATTTTTATTAGTTTTTTGTAAATTGGAACATCCGGGGTAGTAATTATATAGAGGGCGGGCTGTATTGTTTTGAGGAAAACTAGCTTTCTGTATAGCGCTGTTTTTGCGTGTTTTTTTCTGTTCTTTCTCTTTACAGGACAAAGCATTTGCATATCTACAGTTCCATCCGGCAATACTTTCTCCAAAGAATTTTATTATTTCAATCCCGATTCACCGCAAAGCAATCTCGGTCGCCTAAAACAAGAATTTGAAACCTATTTTTCCCGGAATAATTTTCGTTTTAGCTTTCAGCCCTTTACCCATTTTGTTGATTTTCATCGCCTGAACAATGAAAAACGCCCGGCTTTCATCCTGGTACCCGAGTGGTATTACCGGAAATACAGAGAGGAACTCAAGCTGCATCCTCTTTTAATCCCGGTGCGAAACGGTTCGACCTCGTACGAAAAAATACTCCTGGTTTCAGAGACAGGCCGGCCTGCTTTAAATGAATATGAAATCGTTTCGTTTGCCATGACGACCATGGGGCCTGATGGTGAAACATCATTCATAAAGGAACTTGTAGCTGATGAACTCGTTAGTATTGAACAGCTAAATGTTATCAATGTTCCCAAAGATTTTGATGCAATTCTGGCCCTTGTTCTCGGGCAGGTAAAAATGGCCCTCGTCGCACAGGACAATTTAGAGGTCATAGCAGATGTCAATCCCAGAATCACCCAAAGTTTAAAAAAGATTGACGGGAGTGTCAAAGTATCCATGCCTGTTCTTTGTTATCTGGAGGGGAGAGCTGAGACAGGTATGGTTAAAAAGCTGACTGAGTCATTTCATAAAATGACTTCAGAGCAGCCTCGTAACAAAATAATGGAGATGTTGCAAATCGATGATTGGCAGAGCTTTACTCAATAAGATTTTAATATTGCTTTTTACCATTGTTTGCTTGGCATATCCGGCTATGCTTCCGGCAGAAAGCGAGCAACCGGTTGTGATTCTGGTAAGCGATCAGGAAGAGGTGTATTCCGGCCCCATCGCAAGTTTTACTGCAGAGATAGGTATGCCTGTAGAGATTTACAATCTTAAGGGCGATTTGGAACATGCGTCTAAAATAATGAAAAAAATTATCAATAGTCGTCCAAAGCTTATATTTGCTTTAGGGGCAAAGGCCGCTGTGATCAGTAAAATCTGGACTTCAGATCATCAGGAAATACCGGTTGTTTTTGCCATGGTACTCAACTGGGAACGTTATGGTCTTATCAGCCCTCAGGGTAATGTTGCCGGGGTTGCTTTTGATGTGGCACCGGGGACCCATCTCGGCAGTCTTTCCATGATTTCACCAGAGACCAGGCAGATTGGGGTGATATACAGCAAGGAGCATTCGAGCAGATTTGTGAAATCGGCCAGGGAGTCCGCCGAAATACTTAATCTGGAACTGGTTGAAAGGGCTATAGAGAGTCCACGGGAATTCCAGCGTGCTTTTAAGGGTATGGAAGACAAAATCGATAGCTATTGGATCCTGCCTGATCCGATTGTTTATACCCTTGAGAA
>JAFDCR010000290.1 GCA_019312685.1 Deltaproteobacteria bacterium
CAATTCCTTGAATTTTTACTAAATCCGTTAAAGGCTCATCAAATAATTCCTTCACCTTCTGCTACAGATATTGTTATTACCTGTAAAAAGTTAAGGGGCACAAAAAATTATAAACAGCATCAGCTCCCCTTACCATTAACAGATTAAAAATGTTATACGTGTCGTAATCATTTTTTTGATTCCGACAAATATTGTTCTGTTTATATATTTGTGGTAAATGAAATTGGCCTATAACCTGCTGTTACCCTTTTATTAGTTGAATAAAATGCGCAGATGTTCTTCATTACAGTTAAAAATCTCAACCGACAGAATCCATTACCTGAAATTCATCCTGGAAGGATATGACAGCCTGGCTACCCTGTCGACGATAAACTCCCGAGAGGGATTAGTTGAGATACGCTATCCCCCTGAAGTCAAAAAAGATTTAACAGAACTGCTTAACGAGATTGTTCCTGACCTTGTCGGATAATTTGAATGAGGATACCTCTAAGATGAAACGTTTGGTTTATATTCCGTTATTCTTTGTCTTGTTTTTTTGCATCCAGGGCCTGTCACTTGCAGGAGAGAACGATCAGCAACAAGCTGCAGAGAAAATTCTCAGCCTTGCTGAATGTGTCTCCATTGCCCTGGACAAGAGTCCACAGATTCTCTACTCTCAGTCAGATGTTCTTGAAAAAGAATTTTCCCTTGAAAGCAGCAAAAAAGAACTCTATCCCTCATTATACTTCCAGTATGGGTATCAGCACTCTCCAGACACCTCTCCTCTCATTGTTATTGAAAATTATTATAATTATTCATTCAGCATTGAGCAGCCTATATACCGGGGCCGTTCATTGGTGACCGGAGTTGAACTTGGAGAACTTGACCTTGAACTATCAAAGGCGGTCATGACGCAGACCCAGAACGACATCATCCTTGCGGTTCATGAAGCCTACTATAATCTACTGAAAACCAGAAAATTTGAATATGTTGCCGAACAATCTTTAAAAGAACGTAAAGCCCACCTCAAGGATGCCAAGGCCTTCTTCAAAGCAGGCCTGATTCCTAAAAACGACATGCTGCAGAGCGAAGTGCAATTGGCCAATACCGAAATTGAACTTATACGGGCTAAGAATTTATCCTCCCTGGCCCAGGCCCAGCTGAACACCCTGCTGCGCCGCCCTATGGACGAGAAAACCCAACTGGAAGATATTTTACAATATGAACCTAGTGATGTTTCCTGGGATCAAGCTGTTGAACAGGCCCAAAAACACCGTCCTGAACTCAGACAAAGCGATATAGCCATTCAGCAGGCTGATAAAAACATCATACTCTCAAAGGCTCCCTATCTCCCTTCAGTTTCAGTCTCCTTAAATTATCTGAAACAGGGGGACGACCTTATTGCCGATGATTATCCCATCGGGTCAAGCGAAGTTAAAACCGCCATGGCTACTCTGGAGTGGCGTTTCTGGGCCTGGGGCCAGAAAAAGGATGAGGCGGCAATTGCAAAATACAATCTGAAGAAAGCCAAAGAAAGCCAGGCGGACCTGTTGGACAGGATCATCCTGCAGGTCAGAGAAGCCTATCTGGATATTAAAGAGTCGGAATACAATATCAGCGTAACTGAAAAGGCAATTGAACAGGCTGAAGAGGATTTCCGTATCAATCAATCCCGCTACCGGGCCCAGCTAAGTACAACTACGGATGTCCTTGGGGCCCAGACCCGCCTTTCCAGGGCAAAAATCAACTACTTCAATGCGCTGTATAACTACCGGATTGCCCTCATGAAGCTGGCCTGGGCCACCGGGACCCTTGTTCTGTAACAGGCAATGCCTTATTTTCTTGTACCATGAACTCAATTAAAAAATCATACATCGAGACTTTCGGCTGCCAGATGAATGAGCGGGACTCAGAAATCATGGGGCTGCTGCTGTCGGATTCAGACTACCTTCCAACCGAAGATATCAAGCAGGCGGATGTAATCGTGATAAACACCTGTTCCATCCGTGAAAAGGCCGAACAGAAAGTATACAGTCTGCTTGGCAGATTAAAGAAACTTAAGGGGAAAAAACCGTCTCTCATTATCTCGGTGACCGGATGTGTTGCCCAACAGGAAGGAAAAAAGCTTCAGGCCCGGATGCCCCTGGTCGACATAGTACTCGGCCCGCAGCAGATTTACAGGCTGCCGGAACTCATTAACAAAGTTTCTGTCAAAGGGGCTGCCCAGTTGGCAGTCGGCCTCTCCCCTACATTTGAGATCCCGAAATATGCCCCCCCCTCTCCTGCCGAAACAGTAACTGAGGAAGAACATAAGGATTCACCCGAACCGGCTTTTAAGAGATTTGTCACAATTATGCAGGGTTGTAACAACTTCTGTACTTATTGCGTTGTGCCGTACACCCGCGGCAGGGAAACAAGCAGAGCCCCGGAAGATATTATGGCGGAGATTACGGCCTTGGCTGATCAGGGGGTTAAAGAGGTCACCCTTCTGGGCCAGAATGTGAATTCATATGGCAGGGGGCATGACGGCAGCCTTAAATACATTACATTTCCCGAGCTTTTAAGAAAGGTGTCCGGGATTAACGGTATTGAACGGCTGCGGTTTACTACCTCACACCCGAAAGACCTCTCGACTGAGTTGATCGACTGCTTTGCTGAAATAGACAATCTCTGCCCCCATTTTCATCTTCCTGTCCAGTCGGGCTCAAACCGCATATTAAAAAGAATGAACAGGAAGTATTCGATTGAAGATTATCTTGCCAAAGTAGAAGCTCTCAGGCAAGTTCGTCCGGATATAGCCCTGACTACTGATATAATTGTTGGTTTTCCTGGAGAGACAGAGGACGACTTTATGGCCACCATGGATCTTCTTGAAAAAGTTCGCTTCCAAGGTGCTTACTCCTTTAAATATTCCGACAGGCCCCAAACCAAGGCTGTTTCCTTTGATAGCAAGCTCGATGATCAAGTTAAATCAGAAAGGTTGAGCATTTTACAGAGCCGACAAAATATCATCAGTCTGGAAGAGAACCGCAAATATGAAAACAGTGTACAAACCATTATGGTTGAGGGTGAAAGCAAAAATGGCGATGGGCAATGGAGCGGTCGCAGCATGAGCAATATAATAGTTAATTTTGCCGGCTCCGTTCTTGTCCCTGGACAATCCGTCAACGTAAGAATAACCGAGGGCCTCCTGCATTCACTCAGAGGAGCCCTTGCCTAAAATTATTATCCACCAGTTAACTAAAAAAATAAGGGTATACAATGATCGATCTGCACACACATTCAATTTTCAGTGACGGCGAACTTGTTCCGGCCGAACATCTTCGGCGTGTAGAATTCCTCGGTTATGAAGCAGTTGCCATAACCGATCATGCCGACTCTTCAAACCTTGATTTTATCATACCCAGGATCATAAAAGTTGCTGAAGATCTGAACCGTTTCTCCCGGACGAAACTTATTCCAGGCATTGAACTCACCC
The DNA here is from genome assembly GCA_019312685.1 of Deltaproteobacteria bacterium. Taxonomy (GTDB): domain Bacteria; phylum Desulfobacterota; class Desulfobulbia; order Desulfobulbales; family BM004; genus BM004. The sequence continues at coordinate 3,458 of JAFDCR010000290.1, forward strand.
ATATTCCACCACAGATGTTCAGCGAACTTGTCCCCAGGGCCAGGGAACTCGGGGCTAAAATTATCATCGGCCATGGTGAGACCGTGGTGGAACCGGTCGCCCCCGGCACCAACAGGGCGGCAATTGAGGCAGGAGTGGACATTCTGGCCCATCCGGGCTTTATCACAATTAAAGAGGCAACCCTGGCTGCCGAGAAAGGAATTTTCCTTGAATTGACCGGCAGGAAGGGACATTCACTGACCAACGGTCATGTTGCCAGGGTTGCTGCTGATACCGGAGCG
>JAFDCR010000291.1 GCA_019312685.1 Deltaproteobacteria bacterium
TATTTACCGAGGAAATAAATGTCTATACGTGAAGATGCAATAAACCGGGTAGAAAAGCCCATCTTCGAGGTGTGCGCCCGTAATGAATCAATTTCAACCGACCAGGTGATGAATGGCATCGCCCGAGGCGAGCTGGTCATTACCAAAAACAAGAATCACAAATTTGATAAAATTATTGCCATAGGCAAAGGTGTATCCACCAAAATCAATGCCAATATAGGTTCATCCAAGGATCTTCCCGAACTGGAATCCGAACTGCAGAAACTCTGCGTAGCTATCAAGGCCGGAGCAGACACCGTTATGGATCTGAGCATGGGCGGCGACCTTGATGCAGTGCGCCGGGGTATTCTCGAACAGTGCCCCGTTCCCCTGGGAACTGTCCCCATATCTCAGACAGTGGCCGAGACTGTGGAACAACAGAAAAAAGCCATTGTTGATGTCGAGGTTGATCATATCTTCAGGACTATTGCCAAGCAGGCTGAAGACGGAGTGGATTTCATGACAATCCATTGCGGCATCACAAAAAACACCCTGAAAAGAATGGACAGTCAGCAGCGGTTGATGGGGGTAGTCAGCCGCGGCGGTTCTTTTACCATTGAATGGATGAGTTATCACAACAAGGAAAATCCCCTTTTTGAACACTACGATGACCTCCTTGCCATTCTGAAAGAACACGAAGTGACTTTAAGTCTTGGAGACGGTATCCGGCCCGGCTGCCTGGTTGATGCAACGGACCGCAACCAGGTGCAGGAACTCATCCATCTTGGAGAATTGACTGAAAGGGCATGGGATGCGGGTGTCCAGGTAATTATCGAAGGTCCGGGGCATATGCCTATGAATCAGATCGAGGCCAATGTTCTGCTGCAGAAACAGCTGTGCAAAGGTGCACCCTTCTATGTTCTTGGCCCTCTGGTCACAGATATAGCACCAGGTTATGATCATATTACCGGCGCAATCGGCGGAGCCATTGCCGGAGCGGCAGGGGCGGACTACCTTTGCTATGTCACCCCGGCTGAACATCTCAAGCTGCCCAATGTAGATGACGTAAAGGAAGGGGTGATTGCATCGAAAATCGCCGCCCATGCGGCTGATATTGCCAAGGGGCTGCCCGGTGCCATTGACAAGGATATAGCCATGGCCCGTTGCCGCAACAACCTGGACTGGAAGGGACAGATCGACCTGTCGATTGATCCTGATAAAGCCAGGCGGTTCAGGGATGAAGGCGGAACCTACAAAGGTGATGCCTGCTCCATGTGCGGTTCATACTGTGCAATTAAGGTTTTCAAGAGAGCTCAGAAAAAAAGCGCTCAAAAAAATCTCAACAACAACTAGGGAGCTAGAATAATGGGTTTTGTAGATAAAATTGTTGGGTTCATTCACTCCACCCAGGTGTTGCAGCAGGTTAAAGAAGTTGATCCGGCTGGACTATTTACCAACCCGTGGTTCATGGTGCCGTTTATCTGCCTGATCGGTTACATGCTCTACAAGCAGGATTTCCGTGAAATTATTGTTATTTTTATCTTAATTGGCGTCTGGATTGCTTCCGGCACTGAATATATGGCCACGCTTATTGTTGATGACGAAATCCAGCTTGCCAAAGTTCTGCCGGTTGTTTTCGGGTCCGCCTGTATTCTGGGATTGGTAATCTATTTATATTTCGGAAAATCGGATTGACCTGATCAGCAATCAATCTTCCTTTAATAAAACACTGCTAAAGTTTCAGCCTGAAATTTTTAAAGCAAGCAAGAGCCGTTCCGCCTTAGAAAACGGAAGTCGGAGTTTTTTTATTTCCGATACAATTAAATTCCCGGCCATTCCCCGCTGCCTTAAAAAATTAAGTTCCTTTTCTGCATGTGGGCCTTTCATACAGACAATCCTGCCCTCCAGGGCCAAGTAAGGTAGGCTGAGTTCAATAAACTGATTAATATCAGTAAACGCCCTGCTGGTAATGAGGGTGAATTTCCTCCCTGAAAGTTCCTGCAGTTCCGCAGTCTTTTCAAGACGGTCATTCAGCAGTTCAACACCTTCCAAACCCAGCATTCTTACGACCTGCTTCAGAAAATAGTATCTGTTCCTGCGTGGTTCAATAAGCACAACCTCCAGCTTCGGGCAGACAGTCTTTAACACCAGTCCGGGAAAACCCGCACCTGTTCCGACATCCAAAACTTTTTCATGGGCCTGATTTTCTGGATTAATAATTGACAGAAGCGTCAGTGAATCTAGAAAGTGTTTTTCCAGGATCTGTCTGTCATCCAGGTTTCTTGCAACCAGATTGATCTTCCTGTTCCATTTTTTTAATTCCTGAAAATAAAGGGCCAGACGGTCCAGAGCATGTGCCTGTTCAGGGAGATGAAGCCCCATAAGTTCAAGGCCCAGGGCAAGAAAGTCCTCCACATCGGATGGCAGCATCTTTAAACCTGACGATATGTTCCCTTGACGAGACAATTAAATTGAAGATTGAAAATTTGTTTCAGGATAATCACATCCCTTTTAATATTCAATTTTCATTCTTCAATCTTCAATCTTTTTCATTCTTATTTCAACTGATTTAGCGTGGGCGGAAAGTCCTTCAAGATTGGCCAGCGCCATAATATGTGGCCCGTCTTCCAGCAAAGCAGCCTTGCTGTAAGAGATTATGCTGCTTTTCTTGAGAAAAGTCTCTACACCGAGAGCCGAGGAAAATCGGGCCGTACCCATGGTCGGCAGTACATGGTTCGGTCCTGCCAGATAGTCTCCGGCTGCTTCCGGTGAGTAATCACCTAGAAATATGGCTCCGGCATGCTTAATGGCATTGAGCCAAGAATCGGAATTTTCAAGCATCAATTCCAGGTGTTCTGCGGCAATTTCATTGGCAAGATCAATTGCCTCTTCAGTATCTTCAGCAATTAAAATAACCCCACGGCTTTTCAGTGCTTCAGCAGCGATATCTGAACGGCTCAATTCCTTTAACTGGCGTTCAAGCTCAGAGACTACCCCTTCGGCAATTTCCTGCCTCGTGGTAACCAACATTGCCAAAGCCTGGGGATCATGTTCCGCCTGCGCCAGCATATCAGCTGCAATATATGCAGGCCGGGCCGAATGATCAGCTATAACCAATACTTCGCTTGGACCTGCGATCATGTCAAGACCGACTATCCCGGCAACCTGCTGTTTTGCTTCAGCCACATACTGATTGCCCGGACCGACAATAACATCGACCCGGGGGATGGTCTGGGTACCGTACGCCAATGCCCCGATGGCCCAGGCACTTCCCACCTTGTAAACCTCATCAATGCCTATTTCGCTGGCCGCGACCAGGAGGGCTGGATGCACCTCACCTTTTTCATTGGGTGGGGTCACCATAATACGCCTGTCGACCCCGGCAATACCGGCAGGGATACCATTCATCAAAACTGAAGAGACAAGCGGGGTCCGGCCTCCCTGCCCCCCGGGGACATAAAGACCTGCAGCTGCCACCGGCCTGACAAGGCGCCCGGTAATCACTCCGTCATCTCGGGTAATGGTCCAGGATTTCTCCAGTTGCTGCTCATGAAAGAACTGCAGCCGCTCTACAGCCAGCGATAGAGTTTCCTTGAACGGTTCATCAACCTGGGTATGGGCCCGGTCAAATTCATCCTGCGTCACTTTAAGCTGGCTTAACTGAAAGTCAGGTGCATCAAATTTACGGATATATTTCAATAAGGCCTCATCTCCCTCTGCCCGGACTGTTGCAAGAATTTCTCTTACAATATTACTGCAGCCCGTATCAGCCTCCTGGATCCTGACTAGAAGCTGCTGCACAAGTTCCTTTCCCCTCGTCGACTTTGTTTGCGCCGGTTTTATTATCATTTCATTACCCTTTTACATTAAATGCCTTCATCTCGGTAATTCTGGGCAGTCGGATAACGACGGCCGTAACCGAAAGCCTTAGAACTCACCTTCAGTCCCAGTGGCGCCTGTTTACGTTTGTATTCATTAACTCTTATGCGCCTTACCACATCCTCTACAACCTGCCGCGCAAAACCAAGTGATACGATCTCACCAATGCTCATGTTCTGTTCAAGATATGCCTTCAGAATCCCGTCCAGAATATCATAGGCCGGAAGGTCATCCTGATCCAACTGGTCCGGAGCGAGTTCCGCCGAAGGAGGTCTTGAAATAATACTTTCCGGGATTATCTCCTTAGTCCGGTTTATATATCCGGCCAGCTCATAGACCAGCAGCTTCGGAACGTCCGATATGACTGCCAGGCCGCCGCTCATATCTCCATAGAGGGTGCAATACCCTACGGCCATTTCCGACTTGTTCCCTGTTGACAGTAAAAGGGAGCCTTCTTTATTGGATATCGCCATTAGGATGTTTCCCCGAATACGGGCCTGGAGATTCTGCTCGGTCACATCTATTTTTCTGGTTTCATTTATTTCCTGGGATTCAAAAACACTCCCAAGGCCTTTTTTAAAGGTGGAAAAAATCTCTGATATGGTAACGATCTCAAAAGAACATCCCAGGTTCAATGCCAGCTGTTCTGCATCTTCAACACTTTGTTCAGCAGTATAGGGAGAAGGCATTGCCACTCCCAGAATATTTTCAGCCCCAAGTGCCTCACAGGCAATAGCGCAGGTCACGGCAGAGTCAACCCCGCCGGAAAGTCCCAATACCACTTTTGA
>JAFDCR010000292.1 GCA_019312685.1 Deltaproteobacteria bacterium
GGGCGGCGACGTTCAAATCATTGACCGCCTGCCGATTATCCCGGCGCTTTATATGGACAATGGCGCGATACAGATAGGTTTCAGGGTCATTCGGGTCAATATAGAGAGATTTAGAAAAATCATCAATAGCTTGCTTGTATTCACCGTTTGCAAAGTAGGCCGCCCCTCTGCGGTTATAAAAACTCGAACTGACAATACCCTCGGTGAACTTAAGCTGCTGACTCCAAAGAGAAACAGTATCGCGCCAAACCTTGATCTGACCCTGCAGGAGCATGCCTATCACAAGAAAATAAATAGCGAGGCACCCGACGGCAAAATCCCTTCCACGGTGTATCAATGTCTGTTTATTGAGCTTGTTAAAAATGATTGTGGATGAGACGACACCGAAGACCATTGCAATGGACAAACAGGGAAAATAGCTATAACGATCAGCGGCAAATTGATTACCCACCTGAAATATTCCGCTGACAGGGAGGAGTGTCACAATATAAAACCCCCAGGCTATTGAGAAGAATCTTGTCCTCTTTCGCAGGGCAATCGCGACAAAGGAAATCAATAGAAAAATCGCTATCGCTAACAGGTGATGGAGAGGCAGAAGAGAATCCATATTATCGAGCAAATAGACCGGTGCAAGATCCACAGGATACAATGTTTTACTGATATAAAAAATCGAGGCATAGGCAGCGGAGCCTAGACGGGCGCCAAGGGGAATTTCCGCAAATGAGAAAGACGCCCCTGTTTTATCCTGAAACACCAGGGTGATCATTGCAACCACTCCCCCCAAGAGCAGAAAGGGAATTTTTTCTGAAAAAAGCCCCCATTTCTCCTTAATCGTTGCTGCCCGTTCAAACCGGTTCAAGGGATAATAATCTATCAGCAGGAACACTATTGGCAGGGTTACCAGCATTGACTTTGACAACAATCCCCCGGCAAAAAAGGACAGGGACAGTAAATACCCTCGGGATTGCCAGAATTTAACCCGGGTCTGCCCTCTTTCCTTGACGTAGCTTAGATAAAACCTTGTCGCCAAAAGTCCGAAGAAAAGAAACATCACGTCACGCCGTTCAGAGACCCAGACCACACTCTCTACCCGCAATGGAGAAAGACCGAAAAACAGCGCCCCCAGAACGGCGGCCGTAAAGCTAAATCTTTTTCCTTTCGACGATACATCAGACTCAGGGACTGCCACTCGGATCAATGTCAGGAAGACGAGGGCGACTAAATAAGTATTTGCGGTATGAAAGAGAATACTGGTTAAATGGTGTCCGGAGGGATTCAGTCCGAACAAGGCATAATCAATAGCATGGGATAGAAGCGGCAAGGGTGTCCAGTTGCCGTGAAAGGGGCGGAGGCACCAGAGTATTAAATTAATATTAATGGTCTTTATATTGGGATTATCAAAGACAAACAGATTGTCATCCCACTGGACAAAACCATTATCCAAGGCCGGTAAAAATGCCAGGAAAACAATCAGAGAGGCCCCCAAAAGCCAGAACCCATCCAGTCCGGTTTTCCATTTTACCGACATCTTTTTCACGTGGCTGATCTCCGATTTGGTCCGCACCGCCAACTAATTTAGCTGGAACAGATGCCGGACTTATCTATAGGTATTAGGCGAGAAAACCGGGCCGGGCGAGAGATGGTGGCCTGAGCCTAATGCAGCCTTTTTCAGTCTGTTTATTTTTTCCGGCACCTTATACTTCTCCCTATATGCAGTTCCGCTACCAGAGGATTTCCTTTTCGGTGTGCTACTGCTTCCGTAATGTTTGATTTTCCCTGCCGGGCTTAATACGCCATGCAGGACAATTTTCGGAGGTATCCTGTTTTCCAGACTGAGATGTTTCATTCTTCGCGCAAAATTGTTCTTTGGATTAATTTTTAAAGCACTGTCGCAGTCAATTACTGCTTTATCATATTCTTCCATTTCATAATAAACTGAAATGCGCATATCATAAGCTTTTGGATGCCGGGGATATAAATCCACAATTTCTGAAGCGTCATGAAGCGCCTGGGTAAACATTTTTTTTGAAAGATAGGTCTTACTTCTTAAGCTATGCAGCTCGAGAGTTGTTCTTAGTTGTAGCGCCTTATTCAAGTCCTGAATCGCAGCATCAAACCGGCCATTATCCAGATATATTTTTCCCCGTTCCATATAAGCCTCAGGGGTAGGCTTCAGCAGGATTGACTCAGAAAAGTCTGACAAGGCGGAATTTGTTTTTCCTTCTTGGACATAGGCTTTTCCCCGATATAACAAAAATTTATACCTATATGTTTCCGGGCTTAGCGCCACCGCGTTAGTGTATTCTTCAAGCGATATTTCTTGAGAAATGATATTTAAAGGAAAAAAAGAAATCAAAAGAACCCAGAAAATTATAATTTTTTTCATTCCGTTAATCCTTTTCAGACAATTTTCAAGCAATATGTTTGTATATTCCCATATTTGTCTAAGTAGAAACTATTTTTCGGCAAAATGGAAGTAATGATCTGTGATGGACATCATAACAAAGCAATGGATCCATCCATTGTATAGACAGACAGCATAAATAACAACCCGTTGATTATCCAAAATCCACAAGCTTTAAAACACCCCTTCTTTTTAAATATGCAATAAAATCAATATGATATATTGTTAATATAACTTGACAAGTCTGTAAAAAGATGTACAATTAATATTATAAATATAATAATAAAATTAAGGCTTTTTTAAAAAAACAGCGGGCATGCTTTAAAAACCTATTCGGATGTGAAATCAACTATTTGATTGAGCATCGGTAGAATTACTTTTTATATTTGGATCCCGAAGCCTGAGGTCATCAGCCAAAAGAACTATGGCATGAGACATGGAAGGGGGTGGTTTCATGGATCGAATTGAAAGACTGCGACTCCTCGCCGAACTCTCAACAGAACACTGTGAACTGAATCATGGGCCTGGCACCAAGGGAGAAGACTATCCGGCAGTTGATTATATCGTTGTTAATATAGGATACAAAGAAGACGAAGTAAAAGAAGTCTCGGTGCGGAAACTGGTGATTCCTGTGTGTGCTGAATGTGCCGAGGCTCTTGTTGGTGACGAATGGACTCTGCTTTATTGTTTCTTATGTGGTAACAACCGCTGGGTTAGCAGACAACTCGCCAAGCTGGAATATCGTCATCACGTCCTATGGTTGAGGGGGTGCCCTGAATGTACAAAAGAATTTGGCGGTCTCTATTTTGCTGATTTGCCGAAAGAAGAAGGTACCGTTGAATTCTTAGTCGAGGAGAAAGAATTAGATCCGGCGTGAAAACACATGCGGCGTGCTGAAAACGGCGTAGAGGCACAACCATAAACATTAAAGTAATCATCGCGCACCTACGCCGACTCCTCCTTCCTGTGGCAGACCCTTAATTTACCACGGAAAACATCTTTTCCGAGAATGCAAAAAGTTTGATCGGCAGGCCCTGAAGCTGTCAGTATAAGATTTTGGACTGCTTAAAGGAGAAGTAAAGGAGGTAATTGAGCATTCCTGGATGGACGGCACTTCATCAAGCTCACCTTGAAATGATGGAGAGCTGCGCAAGAGACACCATAACAGATTCCTTCAAGCGCCTTATGTTGTATTTTATTGATTCATCATAAAGATCCTTGTCTATTTTCCACCTCTCCCTGAAATGATAGAGAGCAGCAGAAGAAACTCCTTCCAGTTCAGCGGTCAGCCTTTTGCGTGCCACCGAGCGATAGAATTCCTCGGTTTTCTTGAATAGCTCCAGAGGGGATTTAAACCCTTCTATCCCGGCTTCCTCGAACTCCATGAAAAGCAGCGGCAGGTTTTCCTGGTAATTACTGTCCGCCATCTGGGCAATCAGGTCAGCGCTTCCAAGAACCTTGCCCATGGTCCTGACTTCTTCAGAGTTGAAAGGTATTTCAGCCAGGGAAAGGGTAAGCTCTGTGCTCATGATAATATGGCTGCAGTCGCGGATGTCCTCCGGTGAAAAACCCTTTTCAGTAAGGTATTTTTCCATCAAGGCAATCGAGCGTTTCTCATGACCGATGGTGTGCCGGGCTCCGGTACCCTCCACTTCATCCTCGGTCTGGATAAGTCCCGTATCATGAAAAAGGGCCCCGATCAGGCAGAGCTGGACAAGCCTGGGGGAAAAAACCTGTCCCTGGACATGCAAACCATGAATGAGCCGTGCAGCGGCAAGGGTGGTTGAACTGGTATGCTCCAGGTTATGATATTTTGTATTGCTGGCCCGATATCCGGGAAATTCCCCTATGAAGAGACGGATAATATCCTCGTATATATTTTCGATTGGCGACGGATCCGGGGAAGGCTCAAGCATGAGGAGGATATTCTTTATCTCTGCCAGGGTTGCAGGCGGAGAACCGGTATCAGTCAGATCATAAAGTGTGTCGTTGTCTCTATACATGTCATTAACAATGCCTTAAATGTCCAGTTGAGGTTGTTTAGTTGGCAGGTAATCGTTTTCTACCCGCGCCGGAATTCAGAGTTGTTCTTTGAATCCATCTGCCGTAAATCAACCAATAGGATAACAAAACACTCTTTCAACAAAAACCCCAGCCAATCAACTTTACTTTAATCATAACCCGTTTAAAAATCACTGTAAAACTGTGTACCGTTCCAACGACCGGGAATTAAATTCCAGGGAAACTTTACCTAACTCATGAACCGTATAACGGTTTTAGCATCGAATTTATCAACCACCACCGGGACAATGGCACCTCACGGTGATTGCTTCGAATGTTGCATGCAAGGTAGAGAACTAGAAACTCCTCA
>JAFDCR010000293.1 GCA_019312685.1 Deltaproteobacteria bacterium
GCAGGTTCCTTACCACACCTGCTCCTGAGTTTAAACTGATTGAAACAATGCTCTGGCAGCCCGGATCAGGGTATTGGCTTCTTGATCTGCACCTTGACAGACTCACAGAATCGGCAGGCTATTTTTCCTATCCCCTGGACCTGGATAAAATTAAGGCCGGTTTGCATGGATTGGCGGAAAAATTCAGCAGTAATGTTCCATTGAAAAATCAGAGGGTGAGACTGACATTGTCAAAACGGGGCGAACTTGAATTCAGCCATTCTGAACTGCCTGAAGGGGTTTTGCCTGAAATTAAGCTTGGAAATATCCTGAAAAAGAGAGAATTAGGTGTTTTGCCCAAAGTAATTTTTTCTGAAAAGAAGACTGATTCGCAGTCGTCATACCTGTTTCATAAAACTACGCATAGAAAATTGTATGACGATGAACGTTCACAGGCTGCGGCCAAAGGGTTTTATGAGGTGTTGTTTGTCAATGAGAAGAATGAGGTTACCGAGGGCTGCTATACAAATATATTTCTGCAGAAGGAAGGAAAGCTTTTAACCCCTCCGGTTTCCTGCGGTCTGCTTCCGGGTGTGCTCAGGAATCACCTGCTCCGGCAGTATCCCGGGCTTGTTGAGGAGACCGTACTGACTCGAAAGGATATGAAACAGGCCGACTCCGTTTATGTGGGTAATTCAGTCCGGGGGCTTGTACAAGTCCAGCTAGTCAATTCTTAATTTTGAATTATGAGTTTTTAATTAAAAACTTAAAATTTAACATTCAAAATTAGTCCAGCTGGATAATCAAGGGAATTGAGTGCATATCAGAGGCAGGTGTCTGGGTGCGGCCTAGCTCCCAGCCTGTGCAGCTGACCTCTTCTCCGAGATGGGCGTCGATTTTTTCAACCATACCCTGGATATTGAGCACGGGGTGCCGGGAGAATACGGAAGGCAGACCATATGTGAGATTGCAGGCCAGGCACTTGTCGGGTCTTTCATGAAGCTGCAGTTCAAAGGTCAGTTTTTTCTGTTCCGGCTCATAATCACTGAAAGCCAGGCGGATGTTATAAGCCCCTTCAGCAGCATCGCCGTACATGGCCTCAAAAAAATCATCCGACAACTGCGGCGGCAGAATATCGTCAAGCACCTCTTTTGTGAAAATCTCATTCGGGTCTTTTGGCAGCATCATTTCCGATCCAATAGTTGGGAGTTATTGTTTTTCCTGAAAAATTTCTGGAAATATACCTGTTCTTTATTAATGATGCAATGATGGAGATGCAATAAAAATTTCACGAAAGATGCACTTGAAAAAAATGGACCGCCAACTGTGACTATGTTACAGTAGCTGGCATGCAAAACAGTCTTTTCCCAGGAAATTCTTTTTCAGCGCCAGACCATCAGGAAACTCAAAGTAAAAAGACAGTCAGCAGGCAGGATCTTAACAGGTCGCAGCATGAGGCAGTCACTCATCTGGATGGTCCGCTGCTGGTCGTTGCCGGAGCGGGCAGCGGCAAAACCCGGACACTGGTCTACAGGGTGGCCCATCTTCTTGAGCTTGGAATCTTGCCGGAAAACATGCTTCTCCTTACCTTTACCCGCAGGGCGGCCCAGGAGATGCTCTGGCGCGCCGGCCTGCTGCTGAATGAATCCTGCCAGGATGTGACGGGCGGGACATTTCATGCCACGGCCAATATGCTGCTGCGGCGCTACGGCTACCATATAGGATATTCAGCCAACTTTACCATTATCGACCGATCGGATGCCGAGGGCATTATCAATATACTCAAATCCTCCCTGTCACTGGCCGGGGCAGGAAAGAGGTTCCCGACAAAAAGGATCATACTCAACATGATCAGCAAGGCGGTCAACAGGTCGACAGAACTTGAAGACCTGCTCTATGATGAATATGAACACCTGGAGGAATTCCTCTCCGATATTATTCTGCTGCGGGACCACTACGAAAAGTTCAAATTTGAACACGGGTTGATGGATTATGACGACCTCCTGGTAAATCTCAAACAGGTATTGCGGGAAATTCCGCAGGTAAGACAGGAGGTTTCCCGGCGTTTTCAGTATATCATGGTGGATGAATACCAGGATACCAATGCCATTCAGGCTGAAATTGTCCGCCTCATGGCCGACACCCATAATAATGTTATGGCGGTCGGTGATGACTCCCAGTCAATTTACAGTTTCAGGGGAGCCGATTTCCGGAATATTATGGATTTCCCACGCATCTTTCCCAATACCAGGATTATCAAGCTGGAGGAAAATTATCGGTCAACCCAGCCTATTCTCTCTATGACCAACGCCATCATCGAGCAGGCTGATGAAAAATATACCAAGACTCTTTTTACCAAGGTAGAAGACGGTCAGAAACCTGAACTTTATAATGCAGCCGACGCGGGTGAAGAAGCGGCTTATGTGGCGCAGCGGATTGTTGACCGCCGGAAAGAAGGGGTGCCGTTAAAAGAAATTGCCGTTCTGTTCCGGTCGGGTTTTCATTCGTATAAACTGGAAATTGAATTGGCAAACAAAGGGATCCAGTTTGAGAAGCGCGGCGGGCTCAAACTGACGGAATCAGCTCATATCAAGGACCTCCTTTCCTATTTCAGGATTCTGGTAAATGAGAGGGATAATCTTTCCTGGAACAGAATCCTGCTGCTGCTGGACAAGATTGGCCCCAAAACGGCAGAGAAGATTCTTACAGCTGTCAGAGGTTCGGAAGATCCTTTTGCCGCCCTGGCTGAATTCCCGGCTGCCCCAAGCTGGCGCGATGGTTTGGTAGGACTGGCCGCGGTCCTGCAGACCCTCCGGGATCCTGCCCTGGCACCGGTTGAACTGTTTGAGATAATCGGCGAATACTACCGGCCGTTATTTGAAAAAATTTACTACGATGACTATCCGAAGCGGAGCAGGGATATTGACCAGCTTAAAACCATTATTGCCGGATACGACAGCCTGGCTGCTTTCGTAGAGGATACAGCCCTTGAGCCGCCCGAAAGCTCGGTTGTTGAGGATGGTTCGGAAAAACTGGTTCTCTCAACCGTACATTCAGCCAAGGGACTGGA
>JAFDCR010000294.1 GCA_019312685.1 Deltaproteobacteria bacterium
TCATTGAACGCTTTGCTGATAAAAATTTGCTGAAAACCCTGCTGCCCAGGCTGCAGGATAAAGACATTTCAGGCACGGTTGACTTTTTAACCGGGATTATGCACAAACACCTGTCAGAAAAGGAATATCACAGCCTTTTCCTTGCAGAGTAACCTTCTATATAAAAAGGAAAACAGTAGTGAGTTCAGGGATTATTGAGGACCTGCAGGCTTTTTTACAGGTCATGAAAAAAGAATCGGAAATAGTTGAAATAGACGCACAGGTCGATCCGTACCTTGAGATTGCTGAAATTCACCGCAGGGTAATAGCAAAGGGCGGACCTGCTCTGCTGTTTACCAATGTGGCCAACAGCAGTTTCCCTGTGGTTACAAACCTTTTCGGTACAAAACGGCGCATGGAACTGGCCTTTGGTAAGAGGCCGCAGCAGTTTGTCAAAGATCTGGTACGGGCCGCCGAAACCCTGATGCCGCCAAGTCTGGATAAGATCTGGTCCATGCGCAGTCTTATCTTTGACGGTCTCAAGGTGGGGACAAAGACGGTACAGAACGGGCCGATCCTTGATATCCACAAAATCCCGCCGAAATTCAGCGAGTTGCCGCTGCTTACTTCATGGCACTCCGACGGCGGGCCTTTTGTGACCCTGCCGCTGGTTTACACCGAACATCCTGAGGGCAAGGGGCACAACCTCGGGATGTACCGCATCCAGCGCTATGATGACACCACCACCGGTATCCACTGGCAGATCCACAAAGGCGGCGGCTATCACTACCATGCAGCGGAACAGAAAAATGAAGCTCTGCCGATGACATTATACATTGGCGGGCCGCCGGCATTAATGATGGCCGCCATCGCACCCCTGCCGGAAAATATACCTGAACTTGTACTGGCCTCACTGCTGTTGGGTAAAAAGCTTGCCATGGTGAAGAATCCCCACGGCGGACATCCGCTTGTGGCCCAGGCGGAATTTGCCTTAACCGGCATTGTTCCCCCGCATATAAGAAGGCCTGAAGGGCCCTTTGGCGATCATTACGGCTATAATTCCCTCCTGCATGACTATCCTGTTTTTCAGATAGAGCATATGTACCACCGGCGGAATGCTATCTATCCTGCAACTGTTGTGGGGCGGCCGAAGCAGGAGGATTTTTTCATCGGTGATTTCCTGCAGGAGCTGCTTTCGCCGCTGTTTCCCCTTGTAATGAGCAGTGTGCGCCAGTTGAAAACCTTTGGCGAGACCGGGTTTCACTGCCTGGCAGCTGCCAGGGTTATGGACCGCTACCCTAGGGAGGCCTTTGGAGCCGGCCTGAGAATTTTGGGTGAGGGACAGTTATCTCTCACCAAGTTTCTTATCCTTACTGATGGAGATATTGACGTGGAGGATTTCCCGGCACTCTGGAAACATGTTCTCGAGAGGGTTGACTGGGGGAAGGATCTCTTTGTTTTTGCCAACGTTTCCCAGGACACGCTGGATTATACAGGTCCATCGGTAAATAAAGGGTCAAAGGCAATGCTGATGGGTCTCGGCAGAGAACCTGTCCGTGATTTGCCGGAAGTATTCAACGGCTCTCTGCCGGATAACCTGACCCGGCCCAAGGTTTTTCTTCCAGGCACACTGGTCGTCCAGGGGCCCGACTATGCAACAGACCCAAAACTGGCTAAAAAGAGCGCCGACTGGGACGGACTTGCCGACTGGCCGGTAATCATACTTGTTGATGACTCTGCTGCAGCAACCGAGAATCTCCAGGAGTTCCTCTGGACCTTTTTTACCCGTTTTGAACCGGCGGCAGATATCCATGGCGCGGAACAGTCCGTGAGTCGGTTTCATGTCGGGCTTAAATCTCCCATAGTATTTGACTGCCGGATGAAGCCCTGGTACACGGATGTCCTGGAAGTCGACCCGGATACCAAACAAAAAGTTGATGCCAGGATTCATGAGCTGTTGGGACCGAAATACAGCTGAGATTTCAAATGCGGGAACGATTGCAAAAAGTCTTGGCCAAAGCAGGGATAGCGTCCAGACGCAGGGCGGAAGAGCTTATCAGGCAGGGAAAGGTTCGGGTCGACGGCCTGGTGGTCACCGAAATGGGGACCAGGGTTGATCCGGAAACCCAGAAGATAGAATGCAACGGCATTCCCGTAACATCTGAGGAAAAAAAGGTTTATATCCTGCTCCATAAGCCGGTAGGCTATCTGTCCACCGTTGATGATCCCCAGGGAAGGCCTATCGTGACCGATCTGCTTGTGGGTATAAAAGAAAGAATCTATCCTGTGGGGCGGCTTGACCTCGATACCGAAGGAGCTTTGCTCCTTACCAATGACGGTGAACTGGCCCAGAAAATTCTTCATCCGAGCCATGAGGTAAACAAGACCTATGAAGCAGAGGTGAAGGGAAGACCGGGCAAAAAAAAACTGGCAGCACTTTCCAAAGGCATCATGCTTGATGGAAATAAGACATGGCCGGCTGATACAGAAATTATAAAAACAGTCTCACGGTCTACCACGGTAAGAATAACAATCCACGAGGGCAGAAAAAGACAGGTCCGCAAAATGTTTGATGCTATCGGCCATCCAGTGTTGAAGCTGAAACGAATCGCGTACGGACAGCTCGAACTTGGAAGCCTTGAGCCGGGAAAATACAGGTTTTTAAGCCTTGATGATCTCAAATCCATATTCAATAAATAAATTCCCCTTTACATTAAGTTAACTACTTGATATAAATATACCTTTATTAGGTTGATAATTGCATGGACTGATTGGCAGGAAGTATCTGACCAATGTCAACTTCTTCGGGGAGAGAAATATGAACAAGTCAGAACTGATTGAGGCTTTGTCCCAGGAAATCAATGTGCCTTTGCGGGAGGCTGATTCCATCACCAATACAGTGCTGGATGCTATGACAGACGCCCTGGCCGCAGGCGACAGTATCGAAATCAGAGGGTTTGGCAGCTTTGTGGTAAAAGAATACGGTTCCTATCAGGGCCGCAATCCGAAAACCGGTGAGAAGATCAAGGTTCCCCCCAAGAAACTGCCTTTTTTTAAAGTTGGCAAAGAGTTGCGCGAGAAGGTTAATAAAAAATAGTACAGCTGTCTAACCTATTCTTTAACCTCGCCGACAAGATCATAGGTGTGGGCCTCGGTGATCAACACATCCACCAGATCGCCCGGTCTAACAGTTCCTCGTGTAATATATACACAACCGTCTATTTCGTCAGGGGCCTGGTACCTTGTTCTGCCTTCGAGCAGCAGATCGGTTTCCCTGCTGAAACCTTCCACCAGCACCTGTTCCACTTTTCCTACCTGTTTCTGTAATACGTTAAAGGAAATATCCGCCTGCAGCTCCATGATTTTCTGCAGTCGCTTCTCCTTTATTTCCTCCGGCACCTGCCCGGAGAGGCTGGCAGCCCTGCAGCCCTCTTCATTGGCATAGGCAAAGACTCCCAGGTGATCAAAGTGATACTCCCGTAGAAAGTCGGCCATTTCGGCAATATCTTCTTCCGTTTCGCCGGGAAAGCCGACCATCATGGTAGTCCTGAGAGCGGCTTGGGGAAGACTGGAGCGTATGGTTTTCATGAGTTGAATCAGTTGCTTTTTTGTATAGGGCCTGTTCATTAACCGCAATATGTGGTTGCTTACATGCTGGAAAGGTATGTCAAGATAGGGAAGAAGCCGGCTGTTTTCCGCCATGAGACGAAGCAGGTCCTCTTTAACGCGGGCAGGATGGAGATACAGCAGCCGTATCCATGGGATGTCGGTTTCAGAAAGGAGTTTATTCAGCAGGTCCATGAGATGTACTTTGCCATCCAGATCTATGCCATAGGCAAGAAGGTCCTGGGCAATAAGGGTAAGTTCCTTTACGCCTCCTGAATCCAACCTGCGGGCTTCGGCCATGATATCTTCAATGGTTCGGCTGCGCAGTTTGCCGCGAATATCAGGGATAAGGCAATAGGAACAGCGATTGATACAGCCTTCGGTTATTTTCAGATAGGCCCGGTGCGGTGGAGTTGATATCTTCCGGGGAATGAAACTGTCCATTAAATAGGGTGCCTGTTCGAGGGAATGGGCAAGCAACAACGAAGATTTTTTGCCGTACAGCTGATCGACAATAGTATGAAAACCATTGGTGCCGATAAAGAGATCAACTTCTGGGAGTTCCTTTTCCAGTTCAAGGCCGTAACGCTGTACCAGGCAGCCGGTGACAACCAGTTTTTTTGCCGGATCTTCCTTTTTGTAACGGGCAAGATCAAGTATCTCGTCAATGGCCTCCTTTACGGCTGAGCCGATAAAGCCGCAGGTGTTTACCAATAGCAGGTTTGCCTTCTCAGGTTCTTCGGTAGCCCGGTAACCCTCTTTTTCAAGCAGTCCAAGCATGACCTCGGAGTCTACCAGGTTTTTTGAACAGCCCAGGCTGACCATGTAGAGTTTTTTATTCATTATTATTTTATTTGCTGGTTTTTGAAATTGGAATACTGGA
>JAFDCR010000295.1 GCA_019312685.1 Deltaproteobacteria bacterium
CTGTCTATGGGCAGCAGCCGGACATTCCGTTTCCTGACTTCATCCATGATAAGGCGACCGGCCATAACCAGGGTTTCCTTGTTGGCCAGAGCAACATCCTTGCCAGACCTGATCGCGGCAAGGGTCGGCAAAAGACCAGCTGCCCCAACGATAGCTGATACAACCATATCAACTCCCGGCAGTGAGGCGACCTGTTCATTGCCTTCCTGGCCCCAGACAACTTCCGTGCCGGTATTAGCGGGCATAACGGACTTGAGAGTATCGGCAGTTTCCTTGTCGGCAACAGAGACCAGGTCCGGGGAAAAGACTTCAACCTGCTCCCTGAGCAGATCGATATTCCAACCGGCAGTTAAGCCGGTTACAGTAAAACGATCCGGAAAGCCGGCAACAATTTTCAGGACATTTTTACCAATGGAACCGGTGGAACCAAGTATTGATATTTTTTTGTTTTTCATTGTGATTGCCATTGGCAGATATTAACAGGCGCAATTCAAGTCAGGCAGCCAGCCATTACTTCCCTGAACTGCTCACAAACCTCTTTCCTAAAAAGATCCTGGTTTCGGATTCAAAAAGTATGAGCTTACCTTAATAAAGCTGCCTGCCACCAGAAAAGAGCATGATAAAGAGCCGGCGCAGTAAGCAGAATTGAGTCACAGCGGTCAAGCAGACCACCGTGTCCAGGCAGGAATCCCCCTGAATCTTTAACTCCGGAAACACGTTTGATTAAGGATTCAATCAAATCCCCTATAATGCCTATTACACTTAAAACCAGGCACAGCAGCCCCACGAGGGGAAGATTTACATTCTCAAATGCAATTGCGGCCACCACAACACCACCAATCACCCCGCCAATTACACCGCCAAGAGCTCCTTCCCTGGTCTTTCCCGGACTTAATGCAGGATACAGTTTTGTTTTGCCCAGCTTGCTCCCGGTATAATAGGCCGCAGTGTCGGAGAAAACAGTTATGGCCGAAAGCATCAACAGCCAGAAAATCCCATCCGGTAATGAATACAGTAAGATCAGATGGGCGGAACAGAAGCCGATGTAGAAAATCCCAAACCCCTGTCTGCAAACAAAGGCCAGGCCGTTATCGAGGGTGGGATAGGCTGTGATTGTCAGGATGATCAAGAGCAGTAAAGCGAGGAACAGACTTGTGGTCAGCCCGCTGAATCCCCAGGCAGTGGTTCCCAGCAGAGGCAGAATCCCAACTATAAGAACAGAGACGAAATGCTTATTTTCGCTTGCCGGCAGACTCATGCGGAAAAACTCATAAAATGCTACTCCACCGCATGCCGTGATGACGAGACAGAAGAGGGGGTAGGATCCTAAAAACAGTAATAAAAGCCATCCAACAGCAAGAATAAGACCCGTAATAATTCTGCCCATCAATCACTCCGCCTGCAACTGTTCGCTTGTCCTGCCGAACCTTCTTTCCCGGCTCTGGAAATCCACAAGGGCCTCAATAAATCTTTCAGGACTGAAATCAGGCCACATAGTCTCAGTAATATAAAGTTCGGCATAAGATAACTGCCAAAGCAGAAAATTACTCAGGCGTGACTCACCGCCTGTCCTGATGAGCAGGTCAGGGTCGGGAAGACCGGCAGTATACAAATGGGAAGCGAAAAGATTCTCGGAAAAATCTTCCGGTCCGAACCGGCCGCTGAGACATTTTTCAGCCATGATTCTTGCAGCCCTGACAATTTCAGATCGTCCACCGTAGCTGAGAGCCAGGTTTAAAATCATGGACTGATCTTCTTCAGCATTACCGGCTGTCTCCTGAATAACTTCCAAAAGAATCTTCCGGACATCGGCTGGCAGCTTTTCAATTTCCCCACTACAGCGCAGAGAAATATTATTTTCCAGCATATCCTGAAGTTGTGATTTAAGATAGCTCTTGAGCAGAGTCATCAGACCCTGCACTTCCAAAGATGGTCTTTTCCAGTTTTCGGTTGAAAAAGCATAGAGGGTAAGGACCTCCAGATTCAATTCCCTGGCAGTCCTTACTATATTCTTAACAGTTTCGGTTCCTGCCTTGTGCCCCATAATTCTTGGCAGGCTTCGCTGTTTTGCCCACCTGCCGTTGCCGTCCATTATAATGGCGACATGCCGGGGAATCCGGTCAGGATCCAAAACAGATTTTTCATGCATAACAGATCATTATACCTTTCAGATGATGAACTAAACCTCCATGACTTCACTTTCTTTATCTGCGGCCACCTTATCTATATCTGCGATATAGCTGTCAGTTTCTTTCTGAGCCTCATCCTGAAGTTTAAACTGCTCGTCTTCTGAAATTTCTTTATTTTTCTTTTGTTTTTTCAGGGTGTCTATTGCTTCCCGACGGTGGTTCCGGATCGCAACACGATATTCCTCGGCAATTTTTTTAACCAATTTTACAAGTTCCTTGCGCCTTTCTTCAGTAAGCTGAGGAATATTGATCCGGATAACTTTGCCGTCATTGATCGGTGTCAAACCTAACTCGGATTTCAGGATAGCCTTCTCAATACTTGACATAACCTGGGGATCCCAGGGCTGGATAACAATCTGTCTGCTTTCGGGTATGGTTAGTGTGCCTACCTGATTTAGCGGCATAGAGGAACCATAGGCTTCGACCTTAATACCATCAAGAAGTGACAATGAAGCTCGGCCGGTACGGATTTTGGTCAATTCTGCTTTAAAAGCTTCCAGGCTTTTCTCCATTTTATCAGCCATTTCCAAGATAACTTCACTCATCATATTCTCCCTTCGGTTGCTCACTGCTTGTAATTAACTGTACTGTAGATGTTGAACAGCTTTTTTTATTCCACAATTGTACCAACCTCTTCACCGCACATTGCCTTTTTTATGTTGGAGGGGACATTCATATTCAGGACAATTATCGGTGTATTATTGTCCCGTGCAAGGGATATTGCAGCTGCGTCCATAACCCTGAGTCCTTTCTGCAGGACTTCAGAGTAAGACAAGGAAGTATATTTTACCGCATCCGGATTGACGATAGGATCCTTATCATAGACGCCGTCAACGCGGGTTGCCTTGCAAATCAAATCCGCCTCGATTTCCAGTGCCCGGATTACCGCTGCCGTATCAGTAGTGAAATAAGGAGTTCCTATACCCGCAGCGCAGACAACCACTCTCCCCTTCTCTAGGTGCCGTATGGCACGGCGGCGGATATACGGTTCGCAGATACTCGGCATGGCAAAGGCTGACATCACTCTGGTGACTATACCATTACGCTCCAAGGCATCCTGCATGGCGAGGCTGTTAATCACCGTTGCCAGCATTCCCATGTTGTCCGCATTGGCCCTGTCCATACCCTTGGAAGCACCGGCAACTCCTCTGAAAATATTACCGGCCCCTAAAACCAGCCCGACCTCAAGGCCAAGTTCTACAACCTGCTTGACTTCACCTGCAACATAACTCAAAACATCTGTGCTGATACCAAATTCGGTTTGCCCCATCAGGGCTTCACCGCTGAGCTTTAAAAGCACTCTTTTGTATTTTGTTGCCATACGTTTTCCCTTTTGGGTTGCAGATTGCTGTTTTGAAGAAGGCTGCCGATAATCAGGCTTCACCGCCTACCTGGAAACGCGCAAACCTTTTAATTGTAATATTCTCGCCCATTTTGGCAATAAGATCATTCAGCAGGTCCTGGATGTTCAAATCCGGATTCTTGACAAATTTCTGTTCCAGCAGACTGACTTCTGTGAAATATTTATCAAGTTTGCCTGTCACCATTTTCTCTGCAATATTTTCTGGTTTACCGGAATCCATCGCCTGCTTTTTATAAATTTCAGCCTCCCTGGCAACCTGATCTTCGGGAATATCTTCACGTTTGATTGCTATAGGATTCATTGCTGCCACATGCATGGCAATATCTCTGGCAAAGTTCTGGAAATCATCTGTTTTGGCAACAAAATCTGTTTCACAGTTGACTTCAACCATAACTCCCAGTTTGCCTCCGGCATGGATATAGGTCTGGACCACGCCCTCACTGGTGGATCGGCCGGCCCTTTTCTGTGCCACTGCCAATCCTTTCTGGCGCAGAAGATCAACCGCTTTTTCCATATCCCCATCGGTTTCCCCCAAAGCCTTTTTGCAATCCATCATCCCCGCATTGGTCTTATCGCGGAGTTCTTTAACCATTTGACTTGTGATTTTCACGACTCTTCTCCTTTAAAACATACTATATGAAATATTGAATTATAATTTTGAAATTGAACCATCCGGGCACATGTTTTTTTCATTTTTTTCTCATAAACTACGCATGCTCGGAAACTACTTTGCAGCAGTTATAAATCTCTCTCCAGAGTATAATTGTCTTACCCTCCGGTTCATGGAGATATATACTGAACGCTTTTCATTCGTAACGACTGCAAAGACGTTACGAATGAAATTCATTAAAATTCTTAACTCAAAAGACGTAAGCTTTTATGCCTCTTCTGCAGAACTTTCCCCGGCTTCAACATCATCATCGGATACAGCCTCGGGATCCTCGGCCATTGCCTGCTCTACCATCTCTTCGACAACAGCTTCCTTTTCCTTCAACTGCGACCGGCCGTCCATAACAGCCTCAGCAATTGCTGAAGCAATTAACTTAATTGCCCTAATGGCATCATCATTCCCTGGAATAATATAATTTATCCCGTCAGGGTCGCAGTTGGTGTCAGCCAAGGCAATAACCGGGATGTTGAGCTTGTTCGCTTCCTTGACTGCGATCTGCTCATTATTGGGATCAATGACAAATACGGCAGAAGGCAGACTTCTCATGTTTTTAATACCGCCGATGTTCCTCTCGAGCTTGACCCGCTCCTTTTCCATCAACAGTATTTCTTTTTTGGGGAACTTATTAATGGAACCGTCTTCCTGCATTGCTTCGATACTCTTTAACCTGTCAACCCCTTTCTTGATGGTCTGAAAATTGGTTAAAGTACCCCCCAACCAGCGATGATTAATGTAGTGCATGCCGCAGCGGACAGCTTCTTCTTTGATACAGGACTGGGCTTGTCGCTTAGTGCCCACAAAAAGAAGATAACCGCCTTTTGATGTTTCCTCGACCACATAATCAAAGGCCTTTCTGAAAAGACGGATGGTTTTGTCAAGATTGATAATGTAGATTCCATTTCGCGGCGCGAATATATAAGGCTTCATTTTCGGGTTCCAGCGCCGCGTTTGATGACCGAAATGCAATCCGGCCTCAAGCATTTGTTTCATGGTAATTCCAGACATACTTTTTCCTCCGATTTTTGGTTTTTCCTCCACCCTTTACCCCGCCCCTGAAAAGGGGACCGAGAGGTTATCTAAGTTAGGGTGTGTGTATTTTGAGGCTGTAACAGCCTCAGGGACTGATTGGTCAAACGACCTGATTAAAACAAAACGTGTTTGTATACCATTTGTAAGGCAAATTTGCAAACGAATCCGGGTTGTTCATGACAGTTTGACTCATTTGCGAATAAGCCTTCCCTGATCGGCTAAAACATATTTAAGCCATTCAAAACCAAACTTTAACAGAGCCTCATCATCTTCAGCAATAATTCTCCGCTGGGAGCTTTCAAGCTTAAACTGCTCCGTCAGCTTATTCTCTCTGACAAAGGCCCTGAAACCGTCAATGTTATAGCAGACCATAAAAGCCATCTGCTGCCTTGGACCGCCAACTCCCTCACCCTGCCAGGGATTCTGCGAAAAGAGTGTGTCAATCTCAGCCCAAAGATCATTAATTGCATTATAGTGCTGAATTTTTTGGTCCTTCAGCCATGTTTTCACCGTCCATTCCTTTGTTTCCTGATGGCCGAGACAGTAAGAATGATTGGTCATGAAATAGTAATCATCCTGGCTTCCTCTGCCAGAGCTTCGATCAACGGCCCGCTCCAGCGGATACGTCCTGCAGGCAGTCGGCCGGTCTTCATAGACGGAACAGCCGTTCTCATCAAGAAATGGGCAGATTCGCTCGTCATTATCAGCCATCAGCAGCATTACCGAGGGGAAAAAAGGATGGCCGGAAGGTCCAAGCCTGGTGTGGTTACGCATGAATTCCTCGGATGATATCCCGAGCCTGTTCTTTAACCTGATAATATCATACGGATAAAGGATCAGATCCAATTTCCGGCAGCACTGCATGTAGCACTCCACATCAGGCCCGCAGCGGAAATGAAAAACGGACTTGCCCAGGGGCACCATCCCTTCCGGAAATTCTTTTTTCACTTTATCCATAAAAATTAATTTATCACGCTGTTTAAAAAGTTACGAAACTATTTACAGTTAATTCTTAATTGAATTCTTCTTTTGCTTACCCTGTCA
>JAFDCR010000296.1 GCA_019312685.1 Deltaproteobacteria bacterium
TGGTTAATAAAAAAATTCTGTGCAAATATGACTCGACTATGTACTGAGTTTTCTTCTCTAATTGCCACATTCAATTTTTTCACGAATGAGCCTTAATTTTTAATTAATTCAACATTTAACATTCAAAACTCAAAATTTAAAATTGTTTTTCATGAAAAGCTCTCAGACAACAGCCCTGGCACTCTTCTCCGGCGGTCTTGACTCCACCCTTGCCTCCAGGGTTGTTACTTCCCAGGGAATTAAAGTTGTTGCGGTAAAGTTCGTTACCCCCTTTTTCGGCTACGAACTGCTCGCCAAGAAAGACGATTACATTCGAAAAATAAAAGAAACCGCCTCCATTGAACTAATTTTAAAGGATGTCACCATTCCCTACCTGGAAATGCTGAAAGATCCTGCCCACGGATATGGCAGGAACTTCAATCCCTGCATCGATTGCAAGATATTCCTGCTTAAAGAAGCAAAAAAAATGATGCAGGAATTTAATGCATCCTTTCTCATAACCGGTGAGGTTGTCGGTCAGCGCCCCATGTCACAAAGGAGGGATACCCTGCGGACAATTGAACGGGAAAGCGGTTGTGAAAATATCCTGGTCCGGCCTCTATGCGCTAAAAATCTTCAGCCGACTCAAGCTGAACTTAATGGCCTTATCGACCGGGAGCAGCTCCTTGATTTCAGCGGCCGCAACCGCAAACCCCAGATGCAGCTGGCAGAACGTTTCGATATAACAGAATATCCCAGTCCGGCAGGCGGCTGCATCCTGACCGATCCGATATTGAGTCTGCGCATAAGGAACTATTATGAAGAACATGAAAAAATAGTTCCTGAAGACGTGCTTTTGCTGCTGCTCGGCCGCCAATTCAAATTTCCTTCGGGCGGCTGGCTTGTTGTCGGCCGCAATAAGCAGGAGAACAACAGGCTTGAGAGTCAGAAGCAACCGGGTGACTGGATGCTCCGGCCTGATAATTTCCCAGGCCCGACGGTCATCCTGCGTTATTCACAGAATGACAAAGAACTGCAGCTTGCTGCTTCTATCCTGGTTCGTTATTCCAAAAAAGCAATTTCTGTTCAGGGAAAATTCAAAATACTTGCAGAGAAGGATGGAAAAGTTATTTCACTTGATACGGTTGCAACCCAGGACAATAATTACCTTTCCTGGCAAAAAAAATAGGTACCGGGCAAATGAAAACTGCAGACTATAAGGTTAAAACCTTCAGGCTTCTATTCGTTGTTATTCTGGTTGCCCTCCTTGAAGGCTGCTCCCATTATGACGGTGAGCAGCTTTTTCATTCTGAAGGGTGCGTTACATGTCACAGGTTTAAGAACACAGGAGGCGGCATGGGGCCTGACCTGACCGCCGTTACCCAAATCAGAAGCGACAGTTCAATAGACGCGTACTTGCAGAATCCCGGTAAATACAATCCCCGGACAAGGATGCCTTCTTTTGCGCATCTTTCCAAGCCTGAACGGCAAGCAATAATCTCTTTCTTAAAAAATTAGGCTTCCGCCTGTCGCCTTGACAACAGCAATTGCTGAAAAATAATTCATTTTTTTAAAAAATATCTTGCATTTCTACCCCGCATTGGTATAAATACCTACCAGTTAACAAACTAAAAACACTTTACTTTTTTCCTATCAATGTTATAAACAATTTGCTCATACCACATTGTGGCAAATTGCATATTGGTCTTTTACAGTATCTGGTTGGTGACAATCCTAAAACTCATCCAACAATAAGGAGGTTGTGTATGAGATGTAATGATTCTGGATTTGATCAGATTTCCAACGGAGTGTCACGGAGGGACTTTTTAAAAGTTTGCACTGCAACTGCAGTGTACATGGGCCTTCCAGCAAGTTTTGGCCCCAAAATTGCTGAGGCGGCTACCGCAGCAAAAAAACGCCCCCCCGTGATCTGGCTTTCCGGGCAGGAATGCACCGGCTGCACCGAATCTCTGGTGCGCACCTCTCATCCCACTCTTGAGCATCTTATTTTAGACCTCATTGCGCTCGATTATTCTGAAACACTGAATACCGGCGCCGGTCATCAGGCTGAGGAGTTCCGGGCCAAATCCATTGAGGAAAACAAGGGGAAATTCATCCTGGTATGCGAGGGTTCAATTCCGGTCAAGGACGGCGGTGTTTATTGCAAGGTGGCAGGCGTCCCCGTACTGGACATCCTGAAGGAAACCGCACCCAAGGCAGCTGCAGTTATTGCCATCGGCTCCTGTGCAACCTGGGGCGGCGTTCCTTCTTCCGGGCCAAACCCAACCGGCGCAACTCCCGTATACAAGATCCTCGAAGGTACGGGCATACCGGTCATAAACATTCCCGGCTGCCCGCCAAACGGTTACAATTTTCTCTCAACCGTACTCTACTATGTTACCTTCAAAAAGCTTCCGGAACTCGACAAAAAGCTCAGACCCAAATTTGCCTATGGCCGACTGATCCATGAAAACTGCGAGCGACGGCCCCATTTTGATGCCGGCCGGTTTGCCGAACAGTTCGGCGATGAAGGACACCGGAAGGGCTACTGTCTTTATAAACTCGGCTGCAAAGGACCTGAAACATTCAATAACTGTTCTACCCTCCGTTTCAATGACATGGGTACCTGGCCCGTAAATATCGGGCATCCCTGCTTCGGTTGTTCTGAAGAGGGTGTGGGCTTCACCGCCCCGCTTCATTCACCGGCACGTCCACTCTATATTACTCCACCGACCCAATTTGCCTCAGCTACTCCTGAAAAAGGCAAGGGTGCATCAGCACTGGCTGCTGCTGCAGCAGGTGCGGCCATTGGCGTGGGAGTTGTTGCTGTTGGGACAAGCCTTGGTAAAAAGGATAAAGAGGAGAGCTAAGTTATGGGTATCAACAGGCGAGATTTTTTGAAACTGTCCGCAGGGAGCGGCTTGCTTCTGGCCTCGGATGTTACACCTAGCTTCGCCGCTACCAAACCCCTGCCGCCCAATGCGGTAGGCATACTCTATGATGCAACACTGTGTATCGGCTGTAAGGCCTGCATGGTGAACTGCAAAAAATACAACAGTATCCCCGGCGGGGCCCTTTACAAAAAAGGAAGGGGTGTTCCATACGAACACATTACACCCAACAAGATTTACGACTCGCCGTCTGATCTTTCTTCCAAAACCCTGAACATTATCAAAACATATAAAAGCGGGACGGGGGTAAACAAAGATACGGAAAACAACGGATACTCTTTTATCAAGATGCATTGTCTACATTGCCTGGATCCGGCCTGCGCTTCAGTCTGCCCGGTCGGCGCCATGCATAAAGACCCGAAAAGCGGGGTGGTTTCCTACGATTCAAAAAAATGCTTCGGCTGCCGGTACTGCCAGATGGCCTGCCCTTTCGGCATCCCGAAATTTGAATGGGAAAGTGCATCACCAAGTATTGTCAAATGCCAGCTGTGCCATCACAGATATAAAGACGGCGGTTATTCAGCCTGCTGCGAATTCTGTCCGACCGGCGCTTCCATTTTCGGCAAGGTTACAGACCTGAGGAACGAGGCAAAACGACGCCTTAAACTTACTCCCGGGACCTATTACGATTATCCATTGAATACTGTCAATTCATCCATGAAGATGCCTAAAAAGGTTTCAGCCTACTACAAACATATATATGGTTTGGAGGAAGCGGGCGGAACCCAGTATCTCTTTATGGCAGGAGTATCCTTTGACAAACTTGGGTTCAATCCCAAGGTAACCTCACAGGCCTATCCGGATTTGACCTGGAGTTATATTACAAAAGTTCCTTGGCTGATCGGAGCCCTTATTATAGCAGGCGCTGCCTGCCATATTGCAACACGTGACAAAGCAGAATAACAGGATGACTTAATGATACTAAAGCTTCCACTTTAATAACAATTACTTTGGAGGAAACGATACATGGCAAAAAGAATTGTAATTGATCCTGTGACGAGGATAGAGGGCCATCTGCGGATCGACTGTGAGGTCGATGGGGGCAAGGTCACAAATGCCTGGTCTTCAGGCCAGATGTGGCGCGGCTTTGAAGTCATTCTCCAAGGCAGGGATCCCAGGGACGCGTGGATATTTACCCAGCGCTTCTGCGGGGTCTGAACGTCAGTCCACGCACTGGCTTCAGTGCGTTCGGTTGAAAATGCCCTGGGCATGGAGATCCCCCTTAATGCCCAATACATCAGAAATATGATCATGGGTGCCCATGCTGTCCATGATCACATCGTCCATTTTTATCATCTCTGCGCCCTGGACTGGGTTGATATTGTCTCTGCCCTGTCGGCTGATCCCAAGGCGACGGCAAAACTTGGCCAGAGCCTTTCAGACTGGCACCGGAACAGCTACCAGGAAATAAAAAACACCCAGGACCGCTTAAAGGGCCTGGTTGACTCGGGACAGCTTGGCATTTACGGCAGCGGCTACTGGGGGCATCCGGCCATGAAGCTCAAACCCGAGGTGAACCTGCTGGCTGCAACCCATTACCTGCAGGCACTGGAATACCAGAGAAACATCAACAAGGTAGTCGCCATACTCGGCAGTAAAACACCCCATATTCAGAATGTCGCAGTCGGCGGCGTGGCAAATGCCATTAATCTTGACAGCCCGGATACTTTGAATATGGAGAAACTCTACCATATCAAGACGCTGATCGATGAGGTTAATGATTTTGTCAAGAAGGTTGCCCTGGTGGATGTGGCTGCGGTCGGCGCCTTTTATGCCGATTGGACCGGCTATGGCAAGGGAGTGACCAACTATCTCTCGGCGCCTGATATGCCCATGGACACCAAGGGTACTGATTTCGCCCTGCCCGGCGGCTATATTCCCGATGGTGACATCAGCAAATTCACCGCGATTAAAAGCTTTGACGATCCCTATTTTGAGGACAATGTTCAGGAATCGATCAAACACTCCTGGTACGACGGGGAATGGACCCGACATCCCTATAAGGAAGAAACCGTCCCGAACTATACGGACTGGCAGGATGACGGTAAATATTCCTGGGTGAAGGCCCCTACTTTCCTGGATAAACCTGCCCAGGTTGGTCCCCTTGCCAATGTCCTGTGCATGTTTGCCGCCGGCCATAAGCCCACGCAGACGTATGCGACCCAGGTACTCGACACCGTCAGTTCACTGGTGGGTTCAAAGGTCGGAGTCGGTGCGCTTCATTCAACCATCGGCAGAATTGCGGCCCGCGTCATCCGCTGCGCCGTGCTGAACGACACCCTTGTAGGCCAGTGGTCTGCTCTGGTCAACAATATTGCAAGTGGCGATACAACCGCCTTTAACCAACCAACCTTCCCGAAAGGTGAGCAGCAGGGGTTCGGTTATCATGAGGCGCCCCGCGGCATCCTGTCGCACTGGGTTGTTATTAACAACGGCAAAATCAAAAACTATCAGGCAGTTGTTCCATCAACATGGAATGCAGGTCCACGCAACGGTAAAGATGAGCTTGGCCCATATGAAGCGGCCCTGCTTGGCAACCCGGTGGCTGATCCGGAAAAGCCGCTTGAAATATTGCGAACCGTCCATTCTTTTGATCCGTGTCTGGCATGCGCCATTCACATGGTTGACAAAAATAATAACGAAATTGTCAAGGTAAAGGCACTGTAAAACTGAAGAGGTCTTGAATTGAGCACACTGGTACTGGGAGTAGGCAATGTCCTGCTCACTGATGAAGGAGTCGGAGTCCGTGCCCTCAAAGAACTGGAAAGGCGTTTTTCCTTTTCAGATGATGTGGAACTGCTTGACGGCGGCACATCAGGTATTGAACTGCTGCGTCACATTCAGGGCAGGGACAATCTTATCATCATTGACTGCATGACCTTTGACCAGCCTCCGGGAACCGTTTACAAGGTTGAGAATGAAGATGTCCCTGCTGCATTCCGCACCAGGATTTCCCCGCACCAGCTGGGGCTTTCCGATCTGCTGGCTGCATTAATGCTTACTGACGGCCTGCCTGAAAATCTTGTCCTCTTTGGGGTGGAGCCGGAAAGTATAGATATCGGACTTGAGTTGACCACGACGGTCGAGAGCAGCCTTGACAAGCTCATCACAGCTATTGCAGAAGAGCTGCGCAGAATCGGCTGCTCTGTCGTGCCTCATAAAACTTCATTTTCAGACAAGGCCTGTTTCTGGAAAACAGCAAATGTACCCCTGAATACCTGATGTATTGAATGGAGGAAATGCAATGAGTTCTGAACGTGAGATAAAAATGTGGACCCCCCATACGGTGGTTTTGTTTTTGTTCATCATTATCGGTGCTGCAGTTGCCGTATACCGAATGGCAAAAGGTCTTGGTGCCTCCACGAACATGAATAATCTTTATCCCTGGGGTTTCTGGCTCGGGTTTGATGTCCTCGGCGGCGTCGCCATGGCTGCAGGTGGGTTTATCATCGCCGCGGCGGTTTATCTCTTTAACTGGAAAAAGTACAAGCCCATCGGCCGACCTGCGATCCTGACCGCCTTTCTTGGCTACCTCATGGCAATCATTGCCCTTTTCTTGGATATCGGCCATCCCTTTCGCCTCTGGCACCCCTCGATCATGTGGCAGGTTCATTCGGTTATGTGGGTTGTTGCCATCCATGTCATCCTCTATACCACGACCCTGGCAATTGAATCCTCGCCGATGTTTTTCGAACGGTTCGGCATGAAAAGAGCCCTGAATATTGTACAAAAAATCATGGTTGGTGCGGTTGTTTTCGGTGTTATGCTGTCAACCCTGCATCAGGCGTCACTGGGTGCTGTCTTCCTTATTGCACCTTCAAGAATGTCCCCCCTCTGGTTCAACACCATGCTCCCGTATCTGTTCCTTGTTTCAGCCATTCCCATGGGGCTGGCGATGGTCAGTACGGAATCCATGTTGAGCGCCAAGGCATTCAAACATGAAATCGATCATGAAATATACTTTGGCTTGGCCCGCGGAACTCTTATTGCCCTGGTCATCTACCTGGTACTGAAACTTTTCTTCCTTTTCAGAGATGCCGGAATCGGAGCTGTTATCGACGGCAGCCTGGAAGCAAACATGTATATACTTGAAATGGCGATCGGTGTCATAATCCCCATCCTGATCCTTGCTTCCAAGCAGAATCGCACAAACCTGAGGACAATACTTGCGGTCAATATGATGGTTATTGTCGGTGTCCTGGTGAATCGCTTGAATGTCTGTCTGTTCAGCATGCAGGAGTATACCACCTCCAGAGGTATATCCTATTTTCCATCCGCAATGGAATTTCTCCTTACCCTGGGAATAATATCACTGGGTATATTTCTCTTCAAGATGGCGGCCAAGCACCTGCCGCTTTTTGCCAAAACCTGAGCGGCCCAACAATTCACATTACAACAAAAGCGGGACACAAATCAGTGTCCCGCTTTTTTATTCCTTTTCCTGCCTGTGACAAGTTAACAACCACCGCTAAAAAGGTCTTTGTATTGTCCACAGCGACAATATGTGTTTATACGCCATTTCACGCAGCAGCATAGGGTAATCCGCATCAGGCGGATCAGCAGTGCAA